>NZ_JAMYQF010000042.1:0-62289 GCF_040320745.1 Mesorhizobium sp. M0621
CCGGGCCTGGCTTTTGCCACCACCATCCCTAAAAATCTGGTCCCAACCGTCGGGGGGCCGTCGCGGCGATTGATCGCGTTAGCGGTCGGGCAAAAACCGTGGGCCGGCGCGGCCGCCCGCGCGATCCGCGAATCCAATCTGGGTTTCAACCCGATCGTCGACGGCACGAACCTCAGAATCCCACTGCCCGAACTCAACGAACAGCGCCGCAAGGAGCTGGTCAAGATTTCTCACACCTACGCCGAAAATGCCCGGGTCGCCGCGCGCCATGTGCGCCGCGACGGCATGGACTTCCTGAAAAAGGCGGAGAAGGACGGCGACATCAGCGAGGACGATCAGCGCAAGCGCTCCGACCAGGTCCAGAAACTTACCGACGAGACGATCAGCACCATCGACCACCTGCTTTCCGATAAGGAAGCTGAAATCATGCAGGTTTAGGGTCTTGGCCATAGGCTGACCCGAAAGCGAGAATATGACAACGCCCGCGCATGTCGCGATCATCATGGACGGAAATGGACGCTGGGCCAAGGCGCGCGGCATGCCTCGTCTTGCTGGCCATCGTGCCGGCGTCGAGGCGCTGCGCAAGACGGTGCGCGCCGCACCCGGGCTCGGTATCTCCTACCTGACCGTCTATGCTTTCTCGTCGGAGAACTGGTCGCGGCCGAAGTCCGAGGTCAGCGACCTGATGGGCCTCTTGAAAATGTTCATCCGCCGTGATCTGGCCGAATTGCACCAGAGTGGCGTGCGGGTCAGGATCATCGGCGACAGGGCAGGGCTGCAGCCCGATATCAGGGGGCTGCTCGACGAGGCCGAATCGCTGACTGCCGGAAATGAATCACTGACGCTGGTGATCGCCTTCAACTATGGCGGCCGCGACGAGATCGTGCGCACGGCGCGCAAGCTTGCATTAGCCGTGGCGCGTGGCGAACTCGACAGCGAGGCGATATCAGCCGAAAGCTTTGCCGCAGCTCTCGACACGCATGGCATTCCCGACCCGGAACTGGTCATCCGCACCAGCGGCGAATTGCGGCTGTCGAACTTCCTTCTGTGGCAGGCCGCCTATAGCGAGCTCGTCTTCCTGCCTTGCTACTGGCCCGACTTCAGCCACGAGCACCTTGCCGAGGCCTTGCGCGAATTTGCCAGCCGCGAACGCCGTTTCGGCGGACTTGGGGCCCAGGACGTCGCCTCGCGACCGGCCGCGGGATGAGCAATCTCCGGCTGCGCGTCATTTCGGCGATCGTGCTTGCCATCATCACCCTTGGCTTGACCTGGCTCGGCGGTCTGCCGTTCCGCCTGCTGTGCGCCGTGATGGCTGTGGTGATCTTCTATGAATGGGCCCGCATGTCGCGTACGGCCGGGGCCACGGGTCTGGGTTTCCTGCCTGAAGCGCTGCTGGTTGTCTTCATTGGCGCCCTGATTGGCGGTCTTGCCGCATCCTGGCTGCTGCCGCTTGTGGTGGTCATGGTTGCCGCAACGGCGATCGCCGCCTCGGCTCGCAAGGCCGGGCATTGGGATGCGAGCGGTCTTGCCTATGCCGCCGTTTCAGGCTTGTCGCTTGCCTTGCTGCGCGATGGCGACCGTTCAGGCCTCATCGCCATCCTGTTCCTGTTCGCGGTCGTCTGGGCCACCGATATTTTTGCGTATTTCGTTGGTCGTGCGGTTGGAGGCCCGAAGCTGGCCCCGTCGATCTCGCCCGGCAAGACACGCAGCGGCGCGCTCGGCGGCGCTGTGGGCGGCATTGTCGCGGGGCTGATCCTCGGCGCCGCCGCCGGTGTCGGCAATCTGGCATTGCTCGGCCTGGTGGCGCTCGTGCTGTCGATTGTCTCACAGGCCGGCGACCTGTTTGAATCCTGGGTCAAACGCCGCCACGGCTGCAAGGATTCGGGTGCGCTGATCCCGGGCCATGGCGGCGTCATGGATCGTGTCGACGGGCTTGTCGCGGCGGCTTTCGCCCTATACGTCATTGGCTGGATTTCGGCGACCGCCGATCATCCGGCGCAGGGGCTGTTTCCCGTTTGAGTGGTGTCATTTCCGGTCCGATGCGCGGCGCGCCTTGGATTCGCCCGGATTGGTGTCACAGTCACTGCACACTCTGCGCCGTGGAAGAATTTGAGGGTTTGTCTTGAACGAGATTCTTCACGCGCTTTTCAGCACAGAAGGCTTTGTCCTCGGCACGCTGGTGCCGTTCCTCTTCGTGCTGACCGTGGTCGTGTTCGTCCATGAAATGGGCCACTACCTTGTCGGGCGCTGGTGCGGCATTGGCGTCAGGGCGTTCTCGATCGGCTTCGGCCCGGAACTCTTCGGCTTCAACGACAGCCACGGCACGCGCTGGAAACTGTGCGCGATACCGCTTGGCGGCTATGTCAAATTCGTCGGCGACATGAACGCCACTTCGAGCCAGCCCACATCGGAAGAACTCGGAACGCTGACGGAGGAGGAGCGCAAGGTCGCCTTTCACACGCAGCCGATCTGGAAGCGCGCGGCGACAGTGGTGGCCGGACCGCTGTTCAATTTCCTGCTGACGATCGTCGTCTTTGCCGTGCTGTTCACCGCCTATGGCCGTTATGTCGCGGAGCCCATGGTGGCCGAGGTGACGGCCGACAGCCCGGCGGCGAAGGCCGGCATCCTGCCCGGCGATCGATTCGTCAGCGTCGACGGCAACAAGGTCGAAACCTTTGGCGACGTCCAGCGCCTGGTCTCGGGCCGCGCCGACGACATCATCACCTTCGTCATGCTGCGCGACGGCAAGGAGGTCACGGTGACAGCCGCGCCGCGGCTGATGGAACAGGAAGATGCGCTCGGCAACAAGGTCAAGGTCGCCGTGATCGGTGTCGTCAACAACAAGGAACTCGGCCAGCCGCGACTCGTCACCTACACGCCTGTCGGGGCGGTTGCAGCGGCAGTCGAGGAGACCGGACACGTTATCCAGCGCACAGGTCAGTTCCTCCAGCGCTTTGTCGTCGGGCGGGAAGACAAATGTCAGTTGGGCGGCCCGGTGAAGATCGCCGACATGGCCGGCAAGGCGGCGAAACTGGGATTCGAATGGCTCGTGCAGCTGGTTGCACTGCTGTCGGTTGGCATCGGGTTTCTCAACCTTTTGCCGATTCCCCCCCTCGACGGCGGCCATCTGTTGTTCTACGGGGTGGAGGCCGTCATTCGCCGTCCGGTGTCGGAACGGATGATGGAAATGGGCTATCGGGCCGGGTTGCTTCTGGTGCTGTGCTTCATGGGGTTCGTTTTCTGGAACGATCTGTTTGGGTGCTGAAATCATGAAGAAATTTGGCTTCTGCATGGGCGATGTTGAGACGTCGTTTACCATGCAAGGGGATATGAGTGACGCGAAAGCCACGCCGCAGGGTTAAGTAAATACAAATTAACCAGAAGCCTTGCGTGTAGGGAAAATCCGGTTAATACGGTAGGGGAAATTACCGCACGTCCGGTTTTCTCGCCGTGGGGACTACGAGAAAAGGTTATTAAGCCCGATGAAGGCAGCATCCAAGTTTCTGAGCGCCGCTTCCGCGGTGACCCTGTCCGCGGCTCTTGTCGTGCCAGGCGCTCTCGCAGTGCAGTTCGTTGCCACATCGGCGGCCGAAGCCGCTGTCGTCAGCAGAGTCGAAGTGAGCGGCAACCAGCGTATCGACGCTGAGACCATCCGCAATTACATCACCATCAAGCCGGGCAAGGCCTTCTCCAGTTCCGATATCGACAGTGCGGTCAAGGCGCTGTTCGGCACCGGCCTGTTCTCGGATGTGCAGATCAACCAGGTCGGCTCGACGCTGGTGGTCAAGGTCGCCGAGTACCAGGTCGTCAACCAGGTGCTGTTCCAGAACAACAAGAAGCTCAAGGACAACGCCCTTGCGGCCGCGGTGCAGTTGAAGCCGCGCGGAACGTTCTCGCAGGCGACGCTCGATGCCGACGTCGAATCGGTCAAGGCTGCCTACAAACGTATTGGTCGCGACGATGTGACCGTGACCACCCAGGTCATGCAGCTTGGCGACAACCGCGTGAACGTCGTCTTTAACATTACCGAAGGCGACCGTACGCAGATTGCGGCGATCAATTTCGTCGGCAACAGCGCCTATTCGAGCCGCCGCCTGTCGGATGTGATCAATACCAAGCGTTCGTCCTGGCTCTCCTTCGTCCTGCGCGACGACGTCTATGACGACGACAAGCTGCGCGCCGACCAGGAGCTGCTGCGCCGCTTCTACTACAATCACGGCTATGCCGACTTCCAGGTTGTGTCCGCTGTCGGCGAGCTTGACAGCGCGACGAACAAGTACACGGTGACCATCACCGTCCAGGAAGGCGACCGCTACACGTTCGGCGACGTCAGCGTCGAAAGCACGATCCCGGAAGTCGACAGCAAGTCGCTGGAATCGGTGGTCGAGACCCGCAAGGGTGATGTCTACAACGCCAAGGACGTCGAGGATTCCATCATCGCGCTGACCGAGAAGGTGGCCGGTTCCGGCTATGCCTTCGCGCAGGTGACGCCGCGCGGCGACCGCAATTTCGAGAACCACACCATCTCGGTGGTCTACACGATCGACCAGGGCACCAAGGCCTATATCGAACGCATCGAGATCCGCGGCAACGACCGCACGCGTGACTATGTCATTCGCCGCGAGTTCGACGTCAGCGAAGGCGACGCCTTCAACCAGGTGCTCGTCCAACGTGCGAAGAAGCGCCTGGAAGCCCTCAATTACTTTGATAAAGTCGACATCTCGACGGTGCCGGGCTCGCAGCCCGACCAGGTCGTGCTGGTGGTCGACGTGGTCGAGAAGTCGACCGGTGAATTCTCCGTCGGCGCCGGTTATTCGACCGGTGGCGACACGTCCGGTCCGTCGGTCGAAGGATCGATCACCGAGCGCAACTTCCTCGGTCGTGGCCAGTTCATCAAGCTGTCGGCAGGCGGCGGCAAGAATTCGCGCGACTATAGCCTTTCCTTCACCGAACCTTATTTCCTCGGACGGCGCATCGCCGCCGGCTTCGACATCTTCAAGCAGACGAGGGAATACAGTAACAACTACGACAGCGATACCACGGGTGCTACGATACGGTTCGGCTTGCCGATCACCGATAGCATTTCGACCCAGCTGGCATACAATATTTCGCAAGAGAAATATAAGTTGGACGACGATTGCGGTCCCACCAGTGATGCAGATCCTGATGGCACCTGCGATATTTCGAAGGCGATCCTCCAGGGTATCGATGAAAGCCCCTGGATCAAATCGTCGATCAGCCTGGGGCTGGTCTACAACACCATCGACGATATGAAGAACCCGCATGAAGGTATCTACGCCACCACGACGGCCGAATTTGCCGGCGTCGGCGGCGATGCCAAGTATGTGAAGGTTACCGGTCGCGGCAGCATCTATCAGACGCTCTCGGAGCAATTCGATCTGGTTGGTCTCGTCTCGGCTGGCGCAGGTCATGTCGAGGGTTACGGCGGCGACGGTGGTTTGCGCATCTTCGACCAATTCCAGAGCACCGACCGCATGATCCGCGGTTTTGAGTACGGTGGTATTGGTCCGGCGGATAGTCTTACGGGTGACCATCTCGGTGGCACGACGTATTTCAATGCCTCGGCGGAAGCCCAGTTCCCGATGCCGGTCATTCCGGAAAGCTTCGGTCTGCGCGGCGCTGTGTTCGCTGATGCCGCAACGCTCTACGGCAGCAAGATCAGCGAGGCCATCGCTACTCAGACCTCGACTGACATGAAGCTGCGCGCTTCGGTCGGTGTCGGCCTGATGTGGGCGTCGCCGTTCGGCCCGATCCGTATCGACTATGCGATCCCGGTCAAGAAGGAAGCGTCCGACGACGTGCAGGAATTCAACTTCGGCATATCGACCCGCTTCTGATCGGCGGTTAACGATGCTCCCGGGTCTTTCAGGTCCGGGAGAAATGTTCCGACCTAGCTGGATATAGCTTCTGGAATGACCGATCCGGTGTTCTTCGCGCCATCACGCCGGTATACGGCGGGCGAAGTCGCGAATCTGACCGGCTCGCTGCTCGTCGATTCCGGCCACTCCGATATTTCGATCGGGGCGCTCGCGCCGGCCAGTGAGGGCGGTGAGAATGCGCTCGTTTTCGTCGATGGCAAGCGCAATTCCGCGCTGATGCCGTCGCTGCGGGCGGCCGCGGTGCTGTGCCCGGCGGAATTTGCCGGCAAGGCGCCGGCCGGCGTTGCCGTTCTGGTTCATCCGCGTCCGCAACAGGCCTTCGCGTTTGTCGGGCGCCTGCTGTTTCCGAGGGCGGCGACGCCGGGGCCGATGACCAGTGAAACCGGTGTCTCGCCGCATGCTTATGTCGATGCAACCGCGCATGTCGAATCCGGTGCCGTCATCGAGGCAGGCGCGGTCATCGGGCCGGGGGCTTCGATCGGCAGCGGTACCGTCATCGCGCCCAACGCCGTCATCGGACAATCCTGCCAGATCGGTCGCGACGGCTATGTCGGGCCGGGCGCCAGCATCCAGTACGCCTTGATCGGCAACCGCGTCATCATCCATGGCGGTGCCAGGATCGGCCAGGATGGTTTTGGTTTCGTCGGCGGCGCCAAGGGGCCCGAACGCGTGCCGCAGATCGGCCGCGTCGTCATTCAGGACGACGTCGAGATCGGCTCCAACACCACCGTCGATCGCGGCGCCATGTCCGACACGATCATCGGCCAAGGCACCAAGATCGACAATCTCGTGCAGATCGCTCATAACGTCCGCATCGGCCGCAATTGCATAATAGCCGGGCTTTCGGGTATTTCGGGTTCCGTGGTCGTGGGTGACAATGTCACCATGGGCGGCGGTGTCGGGCTTGCGGATCACCTGACCATCGGGTCTGGGGCCAAGCTTGCCGCCAGAAGTGGATTTATGAGCAATGTCCCTGCAGGCGAGATCTGGGGTGGTTATCCGGCACAGCCAATGGCGGAAGCCATGCGGGAGATAGCCATGCTGCGCAAGCTCGCCAGGACCCGCAAACAGGGTGAGGGAGGCAATGGCTGACATGATCGCGTCGACGACGCTGGAAGCGGTCGACATCATGGGGCTGATGAAGCTCCTGCCGCACCGCTATCCGTTCCTGATGATCGATCGCATCGTCGACATCGACGGCGACGAGTCTGCCGTCGGGATCAAGAACGTGACCATAAACGAGCCGCATTTTCAGGGCCATTTCCCCGAGCAGCCGGTCATGCCGGGTGTACTCATCGTCGAGGCGATGGCGCAGACGGCCGGCGCCATCTGCATCCGCAGCCTGGGCACAGAGAAGCCGTCGCTGGTCTATTTCCTGACCATCGACAACGCCAAATTCCGCAAACCGGTCGTTCCCGGCGACCAGTTGAAGATCCATGTTAAAAAGATCAAGAAACGCGGCAACCTGCTCAAATTCGCTTGTGAAGCCATGGTCGACGGCGCCAAGGCGGCCGAAGCCGAGATTTCAGCCATGATGGTCACCAGCGACTGACGAACGAATGCTTATGAAAATCAAGACATCCATCCATGCTTCCTCCGTTGTGGAGCAAGGCGCCCAAATCGGCCAAGGCGTGCGCATCGGACCGTTCTGCCACGTCGGCGCCGATGCGGTGATCGGCGATGGCGTCGAGCTGGTCAGTCATGTCTCGGTGATGGGCGCGACGTCAATCGGCGCCTCGACCAAGGTCTATCCGATGGCGACATTGGGCGCGCCGCCGCAGAACACCAAGCACAAGGGCGGCCACACCACGCTGGTCATCGGCAAGAACTGCACGATCCGCGAAGGCGTGACCATGCATCTCGGCACCGATTCCAGCCGCGGTGAGACGACGATCGGCGACAATGGCAATTTCCTTGCTTACGCCCACATCGCCCATGATTGTGTCGTCGGCAACAACGCGACCTTCGCCAATGGCGCGACGCTGGGCGGCCATTGCGAGGTCGGCAACAACGTCTATATCGGCGGCCTGACCGCCGTGCATCAGTTCGTCCGTATCGGCGACAACGCCTTTCTGGGCGGCTGCTCGGCGATCGTCGGCGACGTCATTCCCTTTGCAATCGCGGTCGGCAACCGCGCCAGCCTGCGCGGCCTCAACATCATCGGCCTGAAGCGCTCCGGCCTGCCGAGGTCCGAAATCCTTGTGCTGCGCAAGGCTTACAGGATGATCTTCGATCGTTCCCGCACCGTTGGCGAGAACATCGAATTCGCCAAGGCGGAGTTCGCGTCGTCGCCGACCGCCATGAAGATCATCGATTTCATCACCAGTCGCGGCAAGCGGCACTATGCTGTGCCGTCGCTCAAGGGCGGCGATGGCAACGATGTCGATGACGAAGACTGAGACAGAAGCAGAAGCAACTGGTCTCGTTCTCGCACCAGGCGCCAGGGTAGGCGTTATCGCCGGCGGTGGTCATCTTCCTGTGGAAGTCGCCCGGGGTCTTGAGGGGCAGTGCTATCCCCCCTTCATCATCATGGTCGAAGGCGAGGTCGACCGTGGATCCGAACTTTACAGATACGAGCACGAGAGCCTTGCTCTCGAACAAATCGGCGCGCTGGCTTCGTTGCTGAAACGCCGGAAGATCACCCACCTCGTTCTGGCTGGTGAGATCAAACGCCGGCCGAAACTGACCGACATGCGGCTAAGTTTCGGTCTGCTCGCGCTGGTGCCCATGCTGGTGATGGCGCTCGCCCGTGGCGACGACGGCCTGCTGAAGATCCTGGCACGCGGTCTCGAGGCTCGCGGGGTCAAGATCGTCGGCGCCCATCAAGTCGTACCGGATCTTGTCGCTGTCGAGGGTGTCCTGACCAAGGCTGCTCCCCTGAAATCGGATCGGCGTGATATCGAGGCCGCGTATGCGGCTGCGAAAGCCATCGGCGCGCTCGACATCGGTCAGGCGGCGATCGCCATTGGCGGCCGCGCCATTGCCCTGGAGGGCATCGAGGGGACGGACGGGCTGCTTCTGCGTACGAAAGAGCTGCGCGGCCATGGCAGGCTTGCCGGCAGGACGCGTGGCGTCCTTGTCAAATGCGCTAAGCCGGGTCAGGAGCTGCGAGCCGATCTGCCCTCGATTGGCCCGCAGACGATCGAGGCGGCGCATGCGGCCGGGCTGGCCGGCATCGCCGTCGAAGCCGGCCGCTCACTGGTTCTCGAGGGTCCCGAAACCATCGCACGTGCCAATGCACTCGGTCTGTTCGTCATTGGCCTGTCTGCCGCGACGGAGCCGCACAATGGCTGACAGGGCATTGAAGATCGCCATCGTCGCCGGCGAGGAGTCCGGCGATCTGCTCGGCGCCGATATTGTCGAGGCGCTGAAACGCGCAACCGGCCGCGATATCAGGCTCATCGGTATTGGCGGACGCCATTTGCAGGCGCTAGGGCTCGCTTCCCCGTTCGATGGCAGTGAGATTGCCCTCATGGGCTTTACCGCCATCCTGCGTGATCTGCCGCGCTTGATGCGGCGCATCAGCCAGATGGCAAATCTGGTCGCCGGTGAACAGCCGGATTGTCTCATCACTATCGACAGCCCGGATTTTTCGCTGCGGGTGGCAAAGAAGGTGCGCGCCGCCAACCCTTCGATCCCGATCATCCACTATGTCTGCCCCAGCGTCTGGGCATGGCGGCCGGGCAGGGCGGTGGCGATGAAGCCCTATGTCGACCATATCCTATGCATCCTGCCATTCGAGGTGAGAGCGCTCGATCGCCTTGGCGGTCCGCCTGGAACGTATGTCGGCCATCGCCTGACCCATGATCCGGGCGTGCTCGGCGCCGCGAAGCTGCAAGGGCCTGAACGCGACCTGTCCGCCGATCGTGTCAAGACGCTGCTCGTGCTGCCGGGCTCGCGTCGCGGTGAAGTGCGCCGGCTAATCGGCGTTTTTGGCGAGACGGTGTCTGTCTTGCGCGCGCGCGGACACCGGCTGCGACTGCTCTTGCCGACGGTGCCGCATGTCGCGGATCTGGTCAGGGCCTCGGTCGCCAGCTGGGATGAAAAGCCGGAGATACTGCTCGAACCGGCGCGCAAATGGCAGGCTTTCGGCAAGGCCGATGCGGCGCTGATCGCGTCGGGAACGGTGTCGCTGGAACTGGCGCTGTCGGGCGTGCCGATGATCTCATGCTACCGGCTGGATCCGGTCATGCGCATGGCGCAAGCCCTGATCACGGTGTGGAGCGCCGCCCTGCCCAATCTGATCGCCGACCGGACGGTCGTGCCGGAACACTACAACCAGTATGTGAGGCCGCAATATCTGGCGCGGCAGCTTGAGGCGCTATTTTCCGATACGCCCTATCGCAGCTGGCAAAAGGACGGCTTCGCCGAGGTCGCCAGGCGCATGGCGACCGATCGGCCCTCAGGTGACATCGCCGCGCAGGTGGTGATGCGGTATATCAAAAGAGCGAGTAGCGAGTAGCGAGTAGCGAGTAGGAAGAAGGCGGTTCTCACCGCTCGGTCTATATAAAACTCCCTATTCGCTACTGGCTATTCGCTATTCGCTCTCGTCCCCTGTCACCGCTTGGCGATCGGCACGTAGTCGCGCTCCGGCGCGCCGGTATAGAGCTGGCGCGGGCGGCCGATCTTCTGGCGCGGATCCTCGATCATCTCTTTCCACTGCGCGATCCAGCCGACGGTGCGGGCGACCGCGAACAGCACGGTGAACATGGTGGTGGGGAAGCCCAGCGCCTTCAGCGTGATGCCGGAATAGAAGTCGACGTTCGGGTAGAGCTTTTTCTCGATGAAATAGGGATCAGTAAGCGCGATCTTTTCCAGCTCCATGGCGATGTCGAGCAGCGGATCGTCCTTGATGCCGAGCTCGCCCAGAACCTCGTGCGCCGTCTTCTGCATGATCTTGGCGCGCGGATCGTAGTTCTTGTAGACGCGGTGGCCGAAGCCCATCAGCCGGAACGGGTCGTTCTTGTCCTTGGCGCGCGCGATGAACTCCGGGATGTGGTCGACATGGCCAATCTCGCCCAGCATGTTGAGCGCCGCTTCATTGGCGCCGCCATGAGCCGGCCCCCACAGGCAAGCGATGCCGGCGGCGATGCACGCGAACGGGTTGGCGCCCGAAGAGCCGGCGAGACGAACGGTCGAGGTCGAGGCGTTCTGCTCGTGATCGGCGTGCAGGATGAAGATACGTTCCATGGCGCGCGCCAGCACCGGATTGATCTTGTATTCCTCGCACGGCACGGCAAAGCACATGTGCAGGAAGTTGGCGGCGAAATTCAGCTCGTTCTTCGGGTAAATGAAGGGCTGGCCGATGTGGTATTTGTACGCCATCGCGGCGATCGTCGGCATCTTGGCGATCAGCCGCATGGAGGCAACCATGCGCTGGTAGGGGTCGGAAATGTCGGTGGAGTCGTGATAGAAGGCCGACAGCGCGCCGACCACGCCGCACATCACCGCCATCGGGTGCGCATCGCGGCGGAAACCGGTGAAGAAGCGCGACATCTGCTCGTGCACCATGGTGTGGCGCGTCACGCGGTAGTCGAAATCGTCCTTCTGCGCCTTGGTCGGCAATTCACCGTAGAGCAGGAGATAGCAAACCTCGAGGAAGTCGCCGTGTTCGGCCAACTGGTCGATCGGATAGCCGCGGTGCAAGAGAATGCCGGCGTCGCCGTCGATGAAGGTGATTTCGGACTCGCAGCTTGCCGTCGAGGTGAAGCCGGGATCGTAGGTGAAGGCGCCGGTGGTGGAGTAGAGCGAGGCGATGTCGATGACATCAGGCCCGACCGAACCGCTTCGCACCTTGAATTCATGGGTCTTGCCGGCGAATGCAAGCGTTGCCGTGGCCTCCTGGGTCTTGCCGCCCAAATCCAGTTTTTTCGCAGCTTCGGTCATTGCAAACTCCTTCTTGTTTCCTCATGCCGGCAAAGGCAAATTCTGCAAAGCGACACGTCGAAATCACCGCAATGCGCGTATTCGCCACCGCATTTCAGGAGGGTGCGTGCCAGATTGGGCCAAGGCCTAATGTTGCACTGCGAAACCCGCCTTTCAATGCCAATCTTCTTGGGCCAGTTTGCTCCTAATCGATTTGGTCTGCTATGCGCGCCAGGCTTTCCTCGCGGCCGAGCACGGCAAGCACATCGAACACGCCCGGCGAGGTGCTCTTGCCGGTCAATGCGGCGCGCAAAGGCTGGGCCACGGCGCCGAGCTTGTGGCCGCCGGCCGTAGCAACCTCGCGGATCGCGGCCTCCGCTGCAGCCGCCGTCCAGTCGCTCGTAAGCCCGTTCAAAGCTTCGTGAGCGCCGCGCAGGATCTTGCGGGCATCGGCATTGAGCAAGAGGGCCGCCTTGTCGTCGATCGGCAGTGGCCGCGTGGCGAACAGGAAGGCGGCGCCATCGACGAGTTCGACCAGCGTTTTGGCGCGCTCCTTCAGGCCCGGAAGTGCCGCCAGCAACTGCGCCTTGTTGCTGTCGTTCAGGCGCGCCGCCATCGCCGGGCCGCCTTCGAGATAGGGCAGAGTGGCGATGAAGATATCGAACAGTTCGGCGTCGCTCATGCGGCGCATATGCGCGCCGTTGATCGCCTCCAGCTTGGCGAAGTCGAATCGGGCCGCGCCCTTGTTGACATCGCCGATATCGAACCAGGAAATCATGTCCTCGATCGACATGATCTCGTCGTCGCCATGGCTCCAGCCGAGGCGCGCCAGGTAGTTCAGCAGCGCCTCGGGCAGATAACCCATGGCACGATAGGCCTCGACGCCCAGCGCGCCGTGCCGTTTCGACAGCTTGGCGCCATCGGCACCGTGAATCAGCGGGATATGCGACATGGACGGCACGTCCCAGCCCATGGCGTTGTAGATCACCGTCTGGCGGGCGGCGTTGGTCAGATGATCGTCGCCGCGAATGATATGGGTTACGCCCATGTCATGATCGTCGACGACGACGGCATGCATATAGGTCGGGTTGCCGTCCGAACGCAGGATGATGAAGTCATCGAGATCCTTGTTGGGAAAGCGCACCTCGCCCTGGACACGGTCATGGACGATGGTCTCCCCCTCGGTCGGCGCCTTGATGCGGATGGCGCCCTTGGCGCCTGCAGGCGCTTCTGAGGGGTCACGGTCACGCCAGCGGCCATCATAGCGTGGCGGCAGTCCCTTGGCTCTGGCCGCCTCGCGCATCGCCTCCAGCTCGGCTGGCGTGGCATAGCAATAATAGGCCTTGCCCATGCGCACCAGCTCCTCGGCCACCTCGCGATGGCGCGGCGCACGCTCGAACTGCGACACCGGCTCACCGTCCCAGCTGAGGCCGAGCCAGGAAAGCCCGTCGAGGATGGCAGAGGTCGCGGCTTCGTTGGAGCGTTCGCGGTCGGTGTCCTCGATGCGCAGCAGCATCGTGCCGCTCGTGTGCTTTGCGTACAGCCAGTTGAACAGCGCCGTGCGCGCGCCGCCTATATGCAGGTAGCCGGTGGGCGAGGGGGCAAAACGGGTTACGACCTTGTCGGACATGGAACTCTCGGAAAGCATCTGAAGCGGGGTGCGGTTGCGCGGACTTTCGCGCGCCCGGCGTTCATGTAGCATAGGGTGTCGAGGGCGCAAGGGGCAGACCCGATGGCTGGACGAGGCTGGGGCTCGGATCAGGGCGAGGACGCTGCCGTTGGCGTCAGCGAGCGATCCCTGTTTGCGCCTCTGCCAACTCCGCTGCCGACGCCATCGCCCCTCATGCCGGATCCCGGCAAGGCGCCGCTTCAAGCGGATGTCTCCGCCTCCGTTCCAACTGCCGAAACCGGCAGGATCGTACGCGTGCGCCGGCAAATCGGCCGGATTTCGCTGCCTCGCCTGCGCCATAGCGTGGCCGCGGCCGCAGGGCTGGAACTCGACCGTGGCGTGGCCTTCCTGCTGGTGCCGGTCTGCCTGGCGAGCGGAGCAATCGGCTATTTTTCGCTGGCGGCGGAGCCGAACTTCGCAAAGCCTGTCGCAGTCGTCATCTTGGCGGGGCTCTGTGCGCTGGTCTCGCGTTCCTGGCCGAAAACCCATTTGTGCTTCATGGCGGCGCTTTTGTGTGTGCTCGGGGTGCTCGCCGCAAAGGTCGAGACATGGCGCGCCGGCACACAGATGCTGGGTTCGGAAATCTCGACGCAGGTGACCGGCCGGATCGTCTCGCTCGACCGGATGGAGAGCGGCCGCATCCGGCTGACCATCGACGTGACGTCGACTGCAAGGCCGAAACTGCGCTATGCGCCGGAGAGGGTGCGGCTTTCGACACGAAAGATCCCGGCGGACATGACCGCCGGCTCCCTGATCACTGGATATGCCAGGCTGTTGCCGCCGACCGGGCCGGTGCGGCCGGACAGCTACGACTTCTCCTTCGACAGCTATTTCGCCGGCATCGGCGGCAGCGGGTTCTTTCTCGGCAATCCAAAACTCGTCGTCACCGACGACTATATGCCGCTGGCGGCCCGCCTTTCCTCGGGGATAGAAAAAGCCCGTGAAGCGATTGCCGACCACATCAGGGGCAGCGTCGGTGGCGCCGAAGGCGAGATCGCCGCGGCGCTGATCGTCGGCGTACGCGCCGGCATTCCCGATGAAATCAATGAAGCGATGCGGCGTACCGGCATCTACCACATCATCTCTATTTCCGGACTGCACATGGCGTTGGTCGCCGGCACCATCATGGGTTTGCTGCGCGGCGCCTTCGCCTTGTTTCCGGACTTTTCCGCGCGTCGTCCGGTAAAAAAATATGCCGCCGCCGCGGCACTTTTCTCGATCGCCGCCTATCTCATCATTTCCGGCGTCGTCGTTGCCGCCGAGCGCAGTTTCATCATGCTGGCGGTGATGCTGATTGCCGTGCTGTTCGATCGAGCGGCGCTGACGATGCGCAATCTGGCAATTTCGGCAATCGCCGTCATTGTGGTGTCGCCGCACGAGGTGGTCGGCCCGAGTTTCCAGATGTCCTTCGCCGCGACCGCCGCACTCGTCGGCGCCTACGCCGGCTGGGCGGATCATCGTGCAGGAAAGGCGAGACCACCGCCGCCAAAGCGATCGCTGCCCAGTTTCCTGACGCGAAAATTCCTGCTGGCGGCGGGCGGCCTTTCCATGACTTCCATCATCGCCGGCGGCGCCACGGCGCTGTTTGCCATCTGGCATTTTCAGCGTGTGTCGCCGCTCAGCCTGTTCGCCAATCTGGCCATCATGCCCATCGTGACAGTCGTGATGTTTCTGGCCGTCGCCAGCGCGTTGCTGATGCCGTTCGGGTTGGACTGGCCGGCCCTCTACCTGATGGGCAAGGGACTGACGCTGATGATCGCCATATCGGGCTGGATCTCCGAGCGTTCGCCCGTCGATGCGGTTGGACTGATTTCTCAGCAGTCTGTCCTGCTGGTGGCGATTGCCCTGGTCATCGCGACGATGGCGACGACATGGCTGCGGCTCGCGGCTCTTCCCTTCGCGCTTGCCGGCCTGCTGACCGTCTCGGATACGCGCGCACCTGACGTGCTGATCTCGGAGGACGCAAGGCTGGTTGCGTTGCCGATCGGCGGTGGCGAACTTGCCGTCAGCCGCGCGCGCCCGAACGAATTCACCGTGGACAATTGGAAACGCGCGCTGACATCCGAAACCATCGTCATGCCGGAGGTGTTCAACGAAGGCGATGGCCAATTCGACGTCAGGGATGCCGCTGAAATGCCGCCGGGAGCGCCGTTCTATTGCACATCAGGCGTTTGTCTCGCCAGGCATCCGTCCGGTGCATTCATTGCCTATGTCGAGGATCGAAAGGACACCTGGAAAGCCTGCGGCTTCGCCGACCTGATCGTCATCAATGACGCGACGGCATATGACGCCTGTCACAACCCGCTGGTTCTCGTCATCACCAAGCGGCAACTGGCCCGCAAAGGCAGTGCTGCCGTCTTCTTCGATCGCCAATCGGCGACCACACCAGCGACAATCAGCTTCGCCGTGGACAGGCCATATCGACCCTGGCACGTACAACGCAAATTCTCGCGTGAGGCGAGGGGACTGCCGCCCTTCAAGAGACCCGAGAAGCCAGCGATTAAACCGCAGCCGCCTCAGTAGCGGCGGATCAGGCCAACGAGCTTGCCTTGCACCTTGACCCTGTCGGGCCCGAAAATCCGGGTCTCATAGGCCGGATTGGCTGCTTCGAGAGCAATCGAGGCGCCCTTGCGGCGGAACCGCTTCAGCGTCGCTTCCTCTTCATCCACCAGCGCCACGATGATCTCGCCGGGGCTGGCCGTATCGGCATTGCGGATGATGACGGTATCGCCGTCGAAGATGCCGGCCTCGATCATCGAGTCGCCCTTGACCTCCAGGGCATAGTGCTCGCCGCCCATGATCATGTCCGGCGGCACCGAGATCGAATGTGTCTGATGCTGGATGGCGTCGATCGGCACACCGGCGGCGATACGACCCATCACCGGGATCGACACGGCGGAGACCACGTCGTCGTCATTGCCGGCCGAAGGCATCCGCGAAGACGCCGGCTTGATCTGCCGGCCAAGGCCGCCCTGACCGAGACTGGTCTGACCAAGACTGCCCTGGATGACGCTTGGCGAGAACTTTTTCGCCGCGTTGAGGCCGGGCGCGATCGAGTCCGGCAACCGCAGCACTTCCAGCGCGCGTGCCCGGTTGGGCAGCCGGCGAATGAAGCCGCGCTCTTCCAGAGCCGTGATCAGTCGATGAATTCCGGATTTGGAGGCAAGGTCGAGCGCCTCCTTCATCTCGTCGAAGGATGGCGGAATGCCGCTTTCCTTCAGGCGTTCATGGATGAACATCAGCAGTTCGTGTTGCTTGCGTGTCAGCATGGCGGCCCCCAGGGTACCTAAAACCAGAATCAGAAAACAAACCCAGAACAAACACTATCTGTTCCAGTTGTGTTCCGCAACTGTTTAAAGTTTAATGAATTTATTAAGGGGATCGAAATTATTGGCAGCTCGCTGCCAGGCCTCGCCGACGGCTGCATCCCGTCGCAATGCGCTTGCCGGCATTGAAATTGTTATGGTTAATAGCCTGTGGCCCATCCCAAGCTCAGGCCTGGCATGAGTTGCGATAGGCCCTCGACGGTGGGCATTCCGGGCATTCGTTTGCCGTGAACGAAACGAAGCCAAAATGCCAACCTTGGTTAATAACTGCAATCAGCGCGGCCACCAGCGGCGAACTCATTTGCGAGCTGGAAATTCGTCCTCCGTCATCCGACCAAGGGGCAAGGCCGGCGACAACAGATCGTCGGGACGGCTGCGTCAGGTAACGGCCTCCTTGACGGCGAAACGCTGGTCCTTCCATGCACCCGTGCGCAGAATGTCTTCCAGCACCTCAACCGCCAGCCACACATCCTTGTAGCCGACATAGAGTGGCGTGAAGCCGAAACGGATGGTCGATGGCGCGCGGAAGTCACCGATCACCCCCCGCTCGATCAGCGCCCGCATGATTTGATAGCCATGATCGTGAAGGAACGACACCTGGCTGCCGCGCCTGGTCGCGTCGCGGGTGCTCTCCAGCGTGAGACCATAGGCGCCGCACTTCGCCTCGACGAGCTGGATGAACAGTTCGGTCAGCGCGACGCTCTTCTTTCGCAATGCCGCCATGTCGACGTCGTTCCAGATGGCAAGCGCACCTTTGAGCGCCCGCATCGACAGGACCGGCTGCGTGCCGCACAGAAAGCGGCGGATGCCGGTGCCGGCCACATAACCCCGTTCGAAGGCAAAGGGGCGTGCATGCCCCCACCAGCCGCTGAGTGGCTGGCTGATCTCGCCATGGTGGCGCTGGGCGGCATAGATGAAGGCCGGCGCGCCCGGACCGCCGTTGAGGTACTTGTAGGTGCAGCCGACAGCGAAATCGGCATTTGCGCGGTCGAGCTCGACCGGCAGAGCGCCCGCGGTGTGGCATAGATCCCAGACGATCAGCGCTCCGGCCGCATGAGCCTTGCGCGTCAGCGCCGCCATGTCGCGCAGTTCACCGGATTTGTAATTGACGTGGTTGACCAGCACCACCGCGACGCTTTCATCGATCAGTTCTTCAATGGTTGGTGCGTCGACGCCCGCGAGACGCAGCAAGGCGCCATCCCGGGTCGAGGCCACGCCTTCGGCGATGTACAGGTCGGTGGGAAAACTGTCACCCTCGGCGACGATGGCCAACCGGCCGGGCCGCATCTCCATCGCCGCATGCAACACCTTGTAGATGTTGGTCGATGTCGTGTCGCAGACGACGGTCTGGCCGGCCGCGGCTCCGATCAGGCGTCCAAGCTGATCACCGAGTTCGACCGGCATCTCGAACCATCCGGCCGTATTCCAGGCCCGGATGAGATCCTGGGCCCATTCCTTGGTCGCCGCCTGCTGCAGCTCGCCGAAAACGGCATGCGACGCTGCCCCGAGAGAATTGCCATCGAGATAGATCACCCCCTCCGGCAGAATGAAACGGTCGCGCATGGCACGCAGCGGATCCGTGGCATCCATCGCTTCGATCGCAGCGAGATCAGGAATTCCACACATGGTCGGTCAATCCTCGGTTGTTCGCGAAGGGTTTTCCGCCACAAGCGCGTCCCCTCGGTATGCCTGTTCTCATTTCGATGATGTCAGAGCCGGGTGCGGACGGTCCACAGCTCCGGAAACAGCACGACCTCAAGCATCTTCTTGAGATACGAGGCACCCGATGTACCGCCGGTGCCGCGTTTCAGGCCGATGATGCGTTCGACCGTGGTGACATGGTTGAAGCGCCAGCGGCGGAAATAATCCTCGAAGTCGACCAGTTTCTCGGCCAGCTCGTAGAACATCCAGTAGCGCTGCGGGTCGCGGTAAATGGTCTGCCAGGCGACCAGGACCTCTTCATTCTCGGTTCGTGTCCCACGCCAGTCCGTGCGCCTGGCGTCGGCACCGATGTCGAATCCGTTGCGCGCCAAAAGCAGTAGCGCCTCGTCGTAGAGCGACGGCTCTGCCAGGATCGCCTCCAGCTTTCCGCTGAGGTCCGGTCGGTGCTTGTGCGGCCCGAGCATGGCAAGGTTGCGGTTGCCTGCCATGAATTCGATGGCACGATACTGCCAGGACTGGAAACCCGAGGACTGCCCGAGCGCGTCGCGGAACTCGGTGTATTCGCTGGGCGTCATCGTCCGCAGCACGTCCCAGGCGTTGTTCAACTGCTCGAAGATGCGGGCGACGCGCGACAGCATCTTGAAGCTCGGCTCGAGGCGGTCGGCGCGGATCGAACGGATCGCGGCGCCGATCTCGTGCAGAGCGAGCTTCATCCAGAGTTCAGAGGTCTGGTGCTGGATGATGAACAGCATCTCGTCATGCGCCGACGACAGCGGCGTCTGGGCCTCCAGCACTTTCTCCAGGTGCAGATAGTCGCTGTAGGACATGCGCTCCTTGAACGACATCTGTGCGCCTTCGGACGCCGGATCGTAGGGCTCGCTCAATTGATTTTCTCCGTGCGCAGCCGGAAGCGCTGGATCTTGCCGGTCTGGGTCTTGGGCAGGGCGGCGATGAATTTCACCGATCGCGGGTATTTATAGGGTGCGATCGTTGCCTTGACATGGTCCTGCAGGCGCTTGGTGGTCAACGCGTCAGGCGCGACGCCCTGCACCAGCACAACATGCGCCTCGACGATCTGGCCGCGCCCGGCATCGTCCGCGCCGATCACCGCGCATTCGGCGACGTCCGGATGCGACAGCAGTGCCGCCTCGACCTCAGGCCCGGCGATGTTGTAGCCGGCGCTGACGATCATGTCGTCGGAGCGCGCGGCGAAATGAAAGAAGCCGTCTTCGTCCTGGGTGAAAGTGTCGCCGGTGAGGTTCCAGCCGTCGCGGACGTATTCCTTCTGCCTGTCATCGGCCATGTAGCGGCAGCCGGTCGGCCCGCGCACCGCCAGCCTGCCGGTCGCGCCGCGCGGCACCTCCCGCATCTCATCATCGACGATGCGCGCCTCGTAACCGCCCACCGGCTTGCCGGTCGACGCGGGCTTCATGTCGCCAAAACGGTTGGAGATGAAGATGTGCAGCATTTCGGTGGCGCCGATGCCGTCGAGAATCGGCTTGCCGGTTTTTTGCGTCCACTCCTCGAAAACCGGAGCGGGCAAGGTCTCGCCGGCCGAAACGGCGACGCGCAGCGATGACAGGTCGGCCCCTTCATCCATGGCCTTCAGCATGGCGCGGTAGGCGGTCGGCGCGGTGAAGGAGATGGTCGCCTTATAGGTCTCGATGATGTGGATCATGTTGGGCGGCGTCGCCTGTTCCAGCAGCGTCGCCGCCGCCCCGAAGCGGAGCGGGAAGATGGCGAGCCCGCCAAGGCCGAAGGTGAAGGCCAGCGGCGGCGAGCCGACGAAGATGTCGTCCGGCGTTACCCGGAGGATTTCGCGGGCGTAGGCGTCGGCGATGATCAGGAGATCACGGTGGAAATGCATCGTCGCCTTCGGCACGCCTGTCGTGCCCGAGGTGAAGCCGAGCAGCGCGACATCGTCGCGGCCGGTTTCGACGGCGGTGAAGGTAACCGGCTTGTCGAGAGCGACACGGTCGAGTTCGGCATCATGATTGGCGATGCCGTCGAAGCCGATGACCTGTTTGAGGAACGCGCTGTCCTTGGCGCAGGCGGTCATCTCGTCCATCAGCCTGGTGTCGCAGAGCGCGACGGTGATTTCCGCCTTGTCGACGATCTTGGCAAGCTCGCCGGCGCGCAGCATCGGCATGGTGTTGACGACCACGGCGCCGACCTTGGTGGCGGCCAGCCAGCAGGCGACCATGGCGGGGTTGTTGGCGGAGCGGATCAACACCCGGTTGCCCGGCTTGACGCCATAATTCTCGACCAGCGCGTGGGCCAGCCTGTTCGTCCAGTCGGACAGTTCCTTGTAGGTGCGGCGGCGGCCATTGCCGATCAGCGCGGTGTGGTCACCGAGGCCCTTCTCGACCAGCCGGTCGGTCAGTTCGACGCCGGCATTGAGACGTTCGGGATAGTGAAAGCCGTCGAGCAGGAAATCCGGCCATTGCTCCGGAGGTGGCAGGTGATCGCGTGTGAATGTGTCGATATGCGCTGAAGGCCCAAGCATGTCGCCGCTATCCCGTCTGCTGCCTGGCCAGTGCGCGAGGCGTCTGGCCGGTGTGGTGGAGAAGGTGTCCTACTTTTCCCGAGGAGGCTTCTGCCAGTCGCACCTTGCTCGACGTCGCCACTCGAAAGGGCTGATGTCTGCAGGTTTGGGGCAGCACAGCGGACCTCCCATTTTGTCGGCTGTTCGTCATAGCAGGATCGCACCAGTCGAAATTTGTTTCAAGCCTAAAATGTTTTGGCTCTGAAGCATTGACGCACGGCATTGCGCTGGCCATTGCTAGCTCAGAAGCGATGCCGTTTTTGGTGGAGGGCGCAGATGTTCGAACGTCACGTTGTCGATTGGGACGATGCCTATGCCAACGGCGCGAACATCGCCGGTAGCGACCGCTGGCCGGCCGCGTGGGCAGAGCCGGCGCAAGCATTTCGTGATGCGCTCTCGGCGGAGGGGCGGGCACAGTTCGACATCGCCTATGGTGACGGGCGGCGCAATCGGCTTGATCTTTTCCTTCCCACTGCCGCGCCCGAGGGGCTGGTGGTGGTCATCCATGGCGGTTACTGGCTGGAGACCGACAAGAGTTTGTGGTCGCATCTCGCCAATGGCGCGGTCAGCAGCGGTTTTGCCGTGGCGATGCCGTCCTACACGCTGTGCCCGGACATACGCATTGCAGGTATAGTCGGGGAAATCGGCGCGGCTATCGACAAGGCAGCGGCAATGATCGACGGGCCGCTGATGCTGACCGGACATTCGGCCGGCGGCCATCTCGCCACCCGAATGGTGACGATATCAACGCCTCTGGCGGCCGATGTGGCGCGGCGCATACGCCATGTCGTTTCGATTTCAGGCCTCCACGACCTGCGTCCGCTCATGCGCACCGGGATGAACAAGGCACTGGCAATCGACGAAGAGGAGGCGCTGGCTGAAAGCCCGGCGCTGCTGCGACCCATGGACGGCGCCCGCATCACCTGCTGGGCCGGTGGTGGCGAGCGCGCCGAGTTTCTTCGCCAGAACGCGCTGCTTGCCAACATTTGGACCGGCCTCGGTGCGGCGACCAGCACCGTCGTCGAGCCCGACCGGCATCATTTCAACATCGTCAACGGGCTTGCCGATCCGGCGCATCCGCTGACACGGGCCTTGATCTCGGAGCAACCAATTTAAATTTTCACAGCTTTATTAAAGGCTTGCCAGAACTTCTTCAGCGCAGCATCAGCACGCTGCAAGCATCGCCTGCGGCCGCAGCGGGGGCAAACGGCGCCCGCACGATCAACCCATTGGCGTCGGCCAGCATTCTCAGCATCGAGGAATCCTGGATGCCGAACGGCGTTGCCACCAGCGCGCCGTCATCTTCCCGGACCACGGCCCGCACATAATCCTGGCGCAGGTCATTGGCCGGCATTGCGGCGCCCAATCGCGCCGGTCGAATGTCCTGGCGATGATCGCGGCCGCCGAGCCGCGCCAGCAGCGGTTTGAGGAACAGCTGCGAGCAGACTAGGCTTGCCACCGGGTTGCCGGGCAGGCCGATGCATCTGATGTCGCCGAGGCGGCCGAACATCAGCGGCTTGCCGGGGCGCATGGCGATCTTCCAGAAGCCGAGCGTCATGCCTTCGCCGGTCAGCACGTCGTGGATCAGGTCGTGATCACCGACCGAGGCACCACCCAGCGTCACGATGACATCCGCGCCGGCAGTGACCGCTTGTCTGACCAGCGCGGCGATGGCTTCCTTGCGGTCGGCGGCTATGCCGAGATCGAGCGCGCGGGCGCCGACCGATTGCGCTGTCGCGGCAACGCCATAGGCATTGGACGAAATGATCTGGTCGGGCCCAAGTTCGCTGCCGGGCGGCAACAATTCGTCGCCGGTGGCGATGATGGCGACCAGCGGCCGTTTCACCACGGCGACCCGTGGGTGGTTCGCCGATGCCGCCAGCGACAGGGCCGCCGGGTCGAGCACCCGGCCTTTTTCCAGCAACACGTCGCCTTTTGAAAAATCGAGCCCGACGCGGCGAATGTTACGTCCTTCAGCGGTGGGTTCGATCACTTCGACGTCGCCACCGCCGAGATTCCGGACATTCTCCTGGATGACGATGGTGTCGGCGCCTTCGGGCAAGGGCGCGCCGGTGAAGATGCGCACCGCCTGGGCCTTGCCGACCGTGCCATCAAAGCCACGCCCGGCCGGTGCCATGCCGATCACCGAAAGTCTCGACGGCACCGACGCCACATCGGCGGCGCGCGCCGCGTAGCCATCCATGGCGGAAGCGTTGAAGGGCGGTTGGGTGCGAAGTGCCACGACCGGTTCCGCCAGCACGCGATCCACCGCCTCGAAGAGGGGGACGCTTTCGCCGGCCAAAGGTGCCGCACCCTCGAGCAGGCGCTCGAGCGCTTCGGCGATTGGAACCAGCGCCATCAGGCGCCTGCCTTGTACGCGCCCGACTTGCCGCCGGTCTTTTCGACCAGCCGAATGCCGGAGATGACCATGGCGCGGTCCACCGCCTTGGCCATATCGTAGATGGTCAGGCAGGCGACCGAAGCGGCGGTCAGCGCTTCCATCTCCACGCCTGTCTTGCCGGTGACGCGCGCCAGTGCCGTGACCTTCAGGCCGGGCAGAACATGGTCCGGCTCGATGTCGACGGAAACCTTGGTCAGAAGCAGCGGATGGCAGAGCGGGATCAGGTCATGCGTCTTCTTCGCCGCCATGATGCCGGCGATGCGCGCGGTGCCGAGCACGTCGCCCTTCTTGGCGTTGCCGGCGAGGATCATTTTCAAGGTCTCGGGCCTCATCGCGACAAAGCCCTCGGCGATCGCCGTGCGCGTCGTCTCCGCCTTGTCGCCGACATCGACCATATTGGCCTCGCCCTGCGCGCCGAGATGGGTGAGGGCGGCCGCCATCGTCAGATCGCCTCGGCCCAAGCCTTGCCTGTCAGCAGCAGGCGGGTCGCCGTGGTGACGTCCTGTTGCCGCATCAGGCTCTCGCCGACCAGAAAGGTGCCGATGTCGCTCTTTTGCAGCCTGAGGCAATCGTCATGTGAGAAAATACCGCTTTCGCTTATCAGCAAGCGGTCGGCCGGCACCATCGTCGCCAGCCGCACAGAGGTGTCGAGGCTGGTCTCGAATGTGCGCAGATTGCGGTTGTTGATACCGATCAGCCGCGACGACAGCTTCAGTGCGCGCTGCGTCTCGGCCTCGTCATGCACTTCGACCAGCGCATCCATGCCGAGTTCGAACGCCGTCGATTCGAGGTCGCTGGCCAAGGCGTCGTCGACGCTGGCCATGATGATCAGGATGGCATCCGCGCCCCAGGCGCGGGCTTCGTAGACCTGATACGGATCGAACAGGAAATCCTTGCGCAGCGCGGGCAGGGCGACGGCGGCTCGCGCCCTGGTGAGAAATTCCGGCGCGCCCTGGAAAGACGGCGCATCGGTCAGTACCGAAAGACAGGCGGCACCGCCTTTCGCATAGGCCTGTGCCAGCGCTGGCGGGTCGAAATCGGCGCGGATCAGGCCCTTGGATGGGCTCGCTTTCTTGATCTCGGCGATCAGTGCAAAAGCGCCGGATTTGCGCTTCGCTTCGAGCGCGGCAAGAAAGCCGCGCGGTGCATCGGCATCCTTCGCTCGCGCCTTGATCTCGGCGAGCGGCACGCGTGCCTTTGCCGCAGCGATCTCGTCGCGCTTGTAGGCCTCGATCTTGCGAAGAATGTCAGACACGTTCTATCCGTTCGAAATCTCGACCAGCCTGTCGAGCACCTGCAGCGCCCGGCCGCTGTCGATGGCTTGCGCCGCCGTCACGATGCCGTCGCCAAGCGTCGTCGCCTTGCCCGCCACCACCAGCCCGGCACCGGCATTCATCAGCACTGTGTCGCGATAGGCACCGGCAGCCCCGCCCAACATATCGCGCAATGCCTTGGCGTTGTAGTCCGCGTCGCCGCCGCGCAATTCATCCTTGCTGTGGCGCGCCAACCCAACCGCTTCAGGCGTCAGCGTGAAGCTGCGTATCTCGCCGCCGATCAGTTCGGCGACCTGCGTCTCGCCGGTGGTGGTGATCTCGTCATAGCCGTCGCCATGGGCAACCCAGGCATGCTCGGCGCCCAGCGCCTTCAGCGTCTCGGCCACCGGCAGGATCCATTCCGGCAGGAACACACCGACCATCTGCCGCTTGACGCCGGCCGGATTGGAGAGGGGCCCGAGCAGGTTGAAGATGGTG
The DNA here is from genome assembly GCF_040320745.1 of Mesorhizobium sp. M0621. Taxonomy (NCBI): domain Bacteria; kingdom Pseudomonadati; phylum Pseudomonadota; class Alphaproteobacteria; order Hyphomicrobiales; family Phyllobacteriaceae; genus Mesorhizobium; species Mesorhizobium sp. M0621. The sequence continues at coordinate 25,120 of NZ_JAMYQF010000042.1, forward strand.
CGGGTGCCGAGTTCGACGCGGGTCGGACCGACATGCTTCATCGCCGGATGGTGCGCTGGCGCGAACATGAAGCCGACGCCCGCCTCGTGGATGCAACGACCGATAAACTCGGGCGAGATGTCGATCTTGACGCCGAGTGCAACCAGCACGTCGGCCGCCCCTGTCAGCGATGACAGGCCGCGATTGCCGTGTTTGGCGACCGGCACACCGCTGCCGGCAATGACAAAGGCCGACGCCGTCGAAATGTTGACGCTGTGGGAATTGTCGCCGCCCGTGCCGACGATATCGATGGCGCCGTCCGGCGCGTCGACGCGCAGCATCTTGGCGCGCATGGTGGCGACGGCGCCGGAAATCTCGCTCACCGTCTCGCCGCGTACGCGCAGCGCCATCAGGAAGCCGCCGATCTGGCCGGGCGTTGCGTCACCCGACATGATGATGTCGAAGGCCTCGCGCGCTTCCTCGAAGGAAAGCGCGCTTCCAGTCGCGACCTTGGCGATATGGGTTTTCAGCGCGCTCATCTTGTCGAGGCTTGGGCGACGGCGGCCTGGTCGATGCGAACGTCGTATTGTGTCTGCAACTGTGCCACCAACTGGTCGAGCAGGTCGTCAGACATGCCGGAGGTGAAGGATTTCTGCGCATCGTCCGGCACCGAACTGGCATCGGCTCCGGCGGGCTCGAACACTTCGGCGACCTTGTACAGGATCTGTCCGTCGCCGGTGGGCGAGGGGATCAGGCCGGTGCCGCCTTCGCCGACGCCGAACATCGCTGCCGCACCTTCCTTGCCGAAATCGACATCGTCGGCCTCGCGCTTGACGCCGCGCTTGGTCTGCTTTTCCAGCTTCAGCTCGCCGGCGATGACGTCGAGCGTGGCGCCGGCCTTGAGCCGCTTTTCGAGCTCGTCAGCCTTGGCCGCAAGCCGCTTGGTCGTCTCCGCCGCCGTCCAGTCGGCGACGACTTTCTGACGAACCTCGCCCAGCGTCCGGTCACGAGCCGGCGTAATGGAGGCCACCTCATAGAAAACGAAGCCGTTGTCGGCCGTGGTCAAGGCATCGTTTTCGGTGTTGGGTTCCGCGTCGAAGACAGCCTTGATCAACTCCGGTGATTGCGGCAGGTCCTTGACGATGCTGGCGTCGGGCCTCAGGCCGCTGCGGTCGATGGCGTCGATGGTGACGATCTTCAGCTTCAGCTTGGTGGCGGCGTCGGCCAGCGAACTGCCGGCGGCGCGGGCGTCTTCGTAATTGTCACGCACGTCCAGCAGGATGCGGCTTGCCTCGCCCAGCGCCAGGTCCTTGCGGATCTGATCGGACACTTCGGTCAGTGGCTTCACCACCTCTGGCTTGATCTCGGTGACGCGCAGCAGCACCGGGCCAAAGGCACCCTGCACGACCTGGCTGACTTCATTGGCATTGAGGGCGAAGGCCGCGTCGGCGACAGCCTTGTCGGCGATCTTGTCCTTGGACAGCGTGCCGAGCAGCGTATCGGCCGGGGTTTTGCCTTCCGCCGTGACGAGCTTGTCGAAGGTTGCGCCTGCCTTGAGCGAACCGAGCGCGGCCTTGGCCGCATCCGGCGTCTTGAAAACAAGCTGCTCGATGGTGCGCAGCTCCGGCGTGGTGTAGCGCGCCTTGTTCTTGTTGTAGTCGTCGCTGACCTGGCTGTCGGTGACGGCGGTCGTATCCATGATGTCGACCGGTTCGAGGCGGACATAGGAGAATTTGCGGTATTCGGGCGCCGCGTATGTCTTCTTGTTGGCCTCGAAATAGGTCGAAAGCACACTGTCGGACGGCGGCGCGATCGGCTCGACCAGTGCCTTGGGCAGCGTCAAATAGTCGATAGTTCGGTCTTCACCGCGATAGAGCGCGACAGCCTTGAAGAAGGTGTCCGGAGCTTTCAGACCATCCGAGACCGCCTCGACGATCTGCTGGCGCACCGCCACCTGGGCACGGTTCTTCAAATAATCCGCCGGCCGCATGCCGATCTGCTGCAGCATGTATTCGAACGTTCTGCGGTCGAACTGGCCGCCCGGGCCCTTGAATGCCGGGTCTTCGCGCGTCAGCTCGGCCAGCCGGTCCTTGGAAAGTCCGAGACCCAGTTTGCGTGCCTGTTCGTCGAGAACGGCACCCGAGACGAGCTGCGCCAGCACCTGGTTGTCGACACCGAGTGCCTTTGCCTGTTCGTGGCTGAGACGTTGGCCGAACTGCTGCGACATGACGGCGAGCTGGCGATCATAGGCGAGACGGTATTCGTTGATCGACACCTTGGTGCCGCCAGCGGTTATGACCGAATCATGGCCGGCGAGACCGCCCATCAGCCGTCCGGAAACGCCCCAGACCAAAAAGCTGAGCACCAGCAGCACCAACAGCCCTTTCGCGACCCAGGTGCCTGCCGCGCTTCTCAATATACCAAGCATTTTTACTTCCGATTTATGCGCATTTTCGCATGCGCCGAGTCTGAAACAAGCGCAATAGCGCCCTTCCGGTCCACTGTCGATTGCTTTGTGGCCTGATTTTGGTAGTGAGGGCCAGACCCCGATATCGCCCGGAGAAGCAAACCCATGACACCAGGAATTCGCCCGCTCGTCGCCGGCAACTGGAAAATGAACGGCACCAGTGCCTCGCTCAACGAGCTCAGGATGATCGGCAACGGTTTCATGAGTGGACTCGATGCGGAGACCGAAGCGCTGGTTTGCGTTCCCGCAACCCTGCTTGCCCACGCCGCGGAGATCCTTTCGCGCACGCCGGTGCATGCCGGCGGTGAGGATTGCCACACCAAGGAGAGCGGCGCCTACACCGGTTGTATCTCGGCGGAAATGCTTAGGGATGCCGGCGCCAGCCATGTCATCGTCGGTCATTCAGAATGCCGCGAGCAACGCGGCGAGGATGACGCGACGGTCCAGGCCAAGGCTTCCGCCGCCTGGCGCGCCGGGCTTGTGGCCATTATTTGCGTTGGCGAGACGCAGCAGCAGCGTGAAGCGGGCGCCACGCTCGACGTACTGTCGCGGCAGGTCGACGGCTCGGTGCCGCCAAGCGCCACCCCGTCCAACACCATCATTGCCTATGAGCCGGTATGGGCGATCGGCACCGGCCTGACGCCGACCGCGGCCGATGTTGCCGAAGCACACGCACATATCCGCGAAAAGCTGTCGGAAAAGCTTGGCGGCGTCGCGGCGAAGGTGCGCATTCTCTATGGCGGATCGGTCAAGCCCTCCAACGCGGTCGAACTGCTCGGCGTCAGGAATGTCGACGGCGCGCTGGTCGGCGGCGCCAGCCTGAAGGCGGCGGATTTTCTTGCCATCGCCGAGGCTTATCGCAATATCGGTTGAAGATATTCGCCACGCCGGACGGGGCTCCCGGCGCTGGAAATCGTTGCAAAGAAGGCGTTGCTTCCCATATTCCGGCCACGGGCTTGGAAATGCCATCAAAGCATTGTATTGAGCCGCCTCCAATTCACCGGTCGTGTCCGCGGCCGGGCAAGGCCTTGCCAGGATAAACTATGGAAACCGTACTGATCGTCATCCATCTCATGGTCGTGCTCGCCCTTGTCGGCGTGGTGCTGCTGCAGCGTTCCGAAGGCGGCGGCCTTGGCATCGGTGGCGGATCCGGCTTCATGACCGCGCGCGGCGCTGCCAATGCGCTGACGCGTGCGACGGCGATCCTGGCAGCGGCCTTTTTCGCTACGTCACTGACACTGTCGATCGTCGCCCGCTATGGCGAGAAGCCGATCGACATCCTCGACCGTGTGCCGGCGACATCGGATGGTGCCGGCAAGGGCGTGCTCAACCAATTGCCCGGCACGACCACCCCGGCGCCCGCAGGCAACGCCACGCCGACGCCGCCGTCCGGCAATGACGCCGCGGCTCCGGCGACCGCCCCGACGCCGGCACCTGCCGGTTCGACGCCGCCGGCGACCAACGGCACCGCTCCTGCCGCACCGGCGACCCCGCAGGTTCCGAACCAGTAGTCTTCGGCGCCTGTTGCCGCGATATGTGGTCGTTTGAACACAGTCGCGGCAAATGCAGCATAATCACCAAGATTCGACCAGGTGAGGCCCGGCCTCCCGCTTGAGGCGTCCGCGCTTATTCGACTATAGATTGCGCGCGGCATTTCCGGCGCCCTTGGGGGGCGCTGGGCGACGCCGTGGGCAACAAGCATAGAACGATCGGATCTTCGCCATGCAGCTTCGCAGCTTCATTTTCCTGGGACTTTGCGCCGCAATCGGCATGAGTTCTCCAGCCTTCGCCGGCGCGCCGGCAAATATGGCCGCACCTTCAGTTGAGAAAACCGGCGCCATCAATGTCGCCGTCAAGAGTGATGCGTCGCAATTGAAGCTTCTGAAGAAGAAGAAAAACCCGACACCGGACGACTTCGCCCAGATCAAAAAGATCGAGGCCAAGATCGTTGCCGACAAGGAAGCAGCCAAAGCAAAGGCGCTCGAAGCCAGGAAACTGGCGATGCGCGCGGCAGCCAAGGCCAAGGCCGACGCTGAACGGCAGGCGTTCCTCGCCAAGAAGGGCAAGAGCGCGGCAACCGAAGTGGCCGACGCCAAGCCGGCCAAGAAGCAGGTTGCCAAGATCGTCGAGCCAATCGAGCCAATCGAGCCGATCCAATCGGCCGAACTGCTTCCGGCCGAAGCCATGAATGTCGCCTTGACCGGCAACAATGGCGAGCTGCGCAGCGAGGTCATCGGCCAGAAACAGTCGAGCGGCGGCGGCGGTCTGTTTGCCGGTCTTTTCGGCGGCACCTCATCCGGCTCGTCGATGAGCTATCTTCCCGAGACGCGGGCTCTCGATCAGGTTCTCGCCAAGAAGGAAGCCAAGAAGCAATTCAAGGTGAAGCCTGAATTCGTGCCGCAAGACGTGGAATTCAGCGGCTATGACGCTGGCACCATCGTCATCGACACCAGCGCGCGGCGCCTCTACCTCGTCGAATCGTCTTCGACTGCTCGCCGCTACGCCATTGCGGTCGGCCGCGAAGGCCTACAGTTCAAGGGCACGGTGGCGGTCGGCGATAAGCAGGAATGGCCGCGCTGGATCCCGACGCTGGACATGCAGAAGCGCGAGCCGAAGCATTACGGCCAGTACAAGGACGGCATGCCCGGCGGCGGCCAGAACCCGCTCGGCGCACGCGCCATCTATCTCTACGACGGCAAGAAGGACACGCATCTGCGCATCCACGGCACCATCGCGCCGCAGTCGATCGGAACCAGCGCCTCGAATGGCTGCTTCCGCATGATCAACGAACACGTCATGGACCTCTACAGCCGCGTCAGGGTAGGCACCAAAGTCGTCATCATCTGACGTTTTCGTCATCCTGCCGAAAGGGCCGGCTCAGCCGGCCCTTTTGTTTTTCCCTAGGCCTGATCCGGTCCCTATCGAACGGGCCGGGCTTGTTTGACCACGATCTTATCCGAAAACCGGATCTCACTTTTCGGGATCATGGTCCGAGCGCCTTCTTGGGAAAAAGCCTTCGCGGTGGTTTTTTCTCTGGCGGAATCAATCCGGCCGCGTTAAGCGATGACTCCCATGGCGCGATATGTATTCATCACAGGCGGCGTGGTTTCCTCACTTGGAAAAGGCATAGCCGCAGCGGCCCTTGGGGCTCTCCTGCAGGCGCGAGGCTATCGCGCACGCATCAAAAAACTCGATCCCTACCTCAATGTCGATCCGGGCACGATGTCGCCGTATCAGCATGGCGAGGTTTTCGTTACTGACGATGGTGCGGAAACCGATCTTGATCTTGGCCATTACGAGCGCTTCACAGGCCGCTCCGCCAATCAGCAGGACAACATCACCACCGGCCGCATCTATAAGAACATCATCGAGCGCGAGCGGCGCGGCGACTATCTCGGCGCCACCGTGCAGGTCATTCCGCACGTCACCGACGAGATCAAGAATTTCGTCCTCAACGGCAATGACGACTATGATTTCGTGCTGTGCGAGATCGGCGGTACGGTCGGCGACATCGAGGCGATGCCGTTCCTGGAGGCGATTCGCCAGCTCGGCAACGACCTGCCGCGCAACAACGCCGTCTACGTCCATCTGACGCTGATGCCCTACATCCCGACGGCCGGCGAGCTGAAGACCAAGCCGACCCAGCATTCGGTCAAGGAACTACGCGGCATCGGCATCGCGCCCGACATCCTGCTGGTCCGCGCCGACCGCGCCATTCCCAAGGAAGAGCGCAGAAAACTGTCGCTGTTCTGCAACGTGCGCGAAAGTGCCGTGATCCAGGCGCTCGACGTGCCGCATATCTACGATGTGCCGATGGCCTACCACAAGGAAGGGCTCGATTCGGAAGTGCTGGCCGCTTTCGGCATCGATCCGGCGCCGAAGCCGCGCATGGAGCCCTGGCAGGCGGTGTCCAGCCGCATCCACAATCCGGAAGGCGAAGTGACCATCGCCGTGGTCGGCAAATATACCGGCCTCAAGGATGCCTACAAATCGCTGATCGAGGCGCTGTCGCATGGCGGCCTGGCCAACCACGTCAAGGTCAAGCTCGACTGGATCGAATCGGAGATTTTCGAAAAGGAGGACCCGACGCCCTGGCTGGAAAAGGTTCATGGCATCCTGGTTCCCGGTGGCTTTGGCGAACGCGGCGCGGAAGGGAAGATCCTGGCGGCGAAGTTCGCGCGTGAGCGAAAAGTGCCGTATTTCGGCATCTGCTTCGGCATGCAAATGGCCTGCATCGAAGCGGCGCGGTCGCTGGCCGGCGTCGAAGATGCATCGTCGAGCGAGTTTGGCCCGACCAAGGAGCCGGTCGTCGGCCTGATGACCGAATGGCTGAAGGGCAACATGCTGGAGAAGCGCCGGGAGACCGGCGACCTCGGCGGTACAATGCGACTCGGTGCCTATCAGGCCGAACTTGCCAAGGGCTCGAAGATTGCCGAGATCTATGGCGATACCCAGATTTCCGAGCGCCACCGCCACCGCTACGAGGTCAATGTCGATTACAAGGAGCGGCTCGAGGATTGCGGCCTGGTCTTCGCCGGTATGTCGCCCGACGGCGTGCTGCCGGAAACGGTCGAGTACCCCGATCATCCCTGGTTCATCGGCGTGCAATATCACCCGGAACTGAAAAGCCGGCCGCTCGACCCGCATCCACTGTTCGCCAGTTTCATCGAGGCGGCGGTGGAGCAGAGCCGGCTGGTGTAGTTTCACAGGCCGGCAGATGATGCGGACTTATGTCGCGCTGCTCTACAGCATCATTCTGGGTGAGGGGCGACGGGTCGTCATGGCCGACCTCAAGGCGATGGCCGAAGAACTCGGGCTGAAGAACCCGCGCACGCTGGTAGCGACCGGCAACCTGGTCTTCGAGGCGCCGGCAACGAACGTCGCCGATCTGGAACAACGGCTGGAAGCTGCCTTCGAAAAAACCTTCGGCCGCCATGTCGACATCATCGTGCGTTGTGCCGAGGACTGGCTGAAGCTTGCCGCCGGCAATCCGTTCCCGGACGAATCTGCCGAGGCAGGCGACCAGGTGGCCGTAAGGGTGATGCGCAAGCCTGCACCCATGGGTGCCGCAGCGGCGCTCCTAGCCTATGCCGCCAAGGACGAGAAGGTGTTTTCGGTCGGCGGTGACATCTGGGTCGTCTTTTCTCGCGAGAGGCCAAGCTCGCGGCTGCTTGCGGCGACCAGCCACAAGCGCCTGGGTGTCGGCACCTCGCGCAACTGGAACACGGTGCGCAAACTGGCCGAGATGGTAGGCAGTAGGCAGTAGGCAGTAGGCAAGCGGTTCTCTACTCCCTAGCACCTACTGGCTACTGCCTCATTTTCAAGCCTTTGCCGTCTTGGCGCCTGCGCCCAAAGCGGCGGTGCGCAGCACGTAGTAGATGATGCCCGCGATGGCCACGCCGAAGAACCAGCCATAGACGCCCCACCACGACGGCAGCCAGTTGGTGAAGTTCGGCAGGATCGACGAGAAGATGGCACCGATACCGGCGGCGATGAAGGCATTGACATGCCAGCCGCCTTGGAATCGGAACTCGCCGTCCTCGCGATAGAGTGCCTCGACATCGACCTCACCCTTCCGGATCAGATAGTAGTCGACCATCATCACGCCGAAGATCGGCCCCATCGTCGCGCCAATGACGTTGACAAAGGAAGCGGCACTGCCTTCCCACGGTGCGAAGGGATAGAGCACGAGCGCGATGACGGCCGCGATATAGCCGCCCTTTTTGAAGTCGATCTGCCTGGGAAAGACGTTGGAGAAGTCGAAGGCCGGCGAGACGAAGTTTGCCACCACGTTGATGCCGAGGGTTGCCACGGCAAAGGTCAAGGCCGCGAGCGCTGCCAGGAACCAGCTGTCGAACTTCGCCGAGATCTGGTCGGGATGCAGCAGCACTTCGCCATAGACGTCAAAGGCGGCAATGGTGGTGACACCGGCGACCAGCGAAAACAGGATCAAGTTGATCGGCAAGCCCCAGATGTTGCCCTTGCGCAGCGATGCCTTGTCCGGCGCGTAGCGGGCGAAATCGCAGAAATTGAGATAAAGCGCGGAAAAGTAGGTGACCCAGATCGCCGCCACTGCAAACAGCGACGTCCACGATCCCGGCGTGCCCGGCACGCCCGCATCCTTGGTCTTGTCCAGCAGCACGTCCATCGGGATGTCGCTGGTGAAAGCAAATCTCCCGGATTTGACGCAGAGATAGATCGCCAGGATCAGCATCATCACCCAGACTGCCGGTCCTGCCCAATCCTGGAAGCGGCGCACCGTCTCCATGCCGTTCTGGATGATCAGCAGTTGCAGCGCCCAGATGACCACGAAGCAGATCACCTCCAGGCCGGTATGGCCGAGGAAATGCGTGTTGGCGTTGAAATCGGCAAACCATTGCGAGCGGATCAAAAGCGCCACGATCGCGCCGGAGGCGGCGGCAGTCTGTGCGCCATACCAGAAGCAGGCGACCACCGCGCGCACCAGCGCCGGTATGTTGGCGCCCCAGATGCCGAAAGAGGCGCGGGCAAGCACGGGGTAGGGCACGCCGGTCTTCACGCCGGCATAGCCGACCATGTTCATCAGCGCGTAGATGACCAGCGAGCCGATGCCGATGGCGATGATGAAGTTGACGAAACCGCCGCAGAACAGAAACAGGCTGGCGGCCAGGTAGTAACCCCAGAGGCTGTGAACGTCCGACGTCCAGACGTTGAAGATCGAGAATGGTCCCCAGTTTCGAACTTTGGCCGGAGCCAGATCCTCGTTGTACAGATCAGGTGAAGCGCCCTGTATTGTCATTGCAATGTCCTCCCCTTGATGACCACGCACTTTCGCGCGTTGGCCGCGCAGGTTAAGCCTGACGCGGGGGAACCGACAAGCAACCTATTTGCCGGCTTTGGCCTTAAAGATATTCAATGAGAACTGCGATTATCGACGGGGCGCGATGGTGGGCCGCCTTTGCCGCTGTCCGCGATTCGACGTTGAGATTGCAATCTGAGGCGGTGGCTCCCCGGCACTCCCGATACCCGCCGGTAGGGGCCGAGCCCGTCTAAGCGATGGCCATCACCTGCTTGTGGTCCGCGACTTCGGCGAGCAGCCAATCCTGAAACAGGCCGGTGCCTGGCTTGTTGCCTATGCTGCGACGCTGATGCAGGTAAATGCCGGCGGGATAGGTGTGGCGGGCACGAAACGGGGCGACAAGTTTGCCTTGCTGCAGAAAATCTTGCGCCATCATCGTGTCCGCGAGTGCTATTCCCGCGCCATTGATCGCCTCGCGCATGATCAGCGTGCAATCATCCAGGATTGTGCCCGATCGCGCGGTCGTGTCCAAAACGCCTTCCTGCTCCAGCCACCGCTTCCACCTCATGGTCTCGCATTCATGGATCAGATGATGATTGACCAGATCGGCTGGCGATCGCAGCGGCACCGGGCCCTCCAGCAGCGCAGGAGCGCAGACCGGCGTCAGCAGCAGTGGGATCAGCAGCGTCAAAGCCGGGCCGGCCTTGTAGACGAACTCGTCGACGATGGCCAAATCGAAGTTTGCCCGCTTGCCTGAAGTGGAGATCTCCAGATCCACGGACGGATGCAACCGGCGAAAGTTTGGCAACCGGTCCGCCAGCCAAAGGTTCAGAACTGTTGGCACGCACAAGACCCGGACACGTTGGATCTTGCCGTGGCGCGAGCCCTCCGAGAGGCTGACGTCATCGGTGGCGCGCCAGATGGCCTCGAACGCCTCGGAGAGGCTGCGCGCATAATAGGAGCCCCTGATGGTTGGCGTTATCTGGCGAAAGCCGCGCTCGAACAGGTCTTGGCCGAGGGTCCTTTCAAGCGCACGGATGTGGCGGCTGACAGCCGAGGGCGTCAGATGCAACTCTTCCGCTGCGTCCTTGACGCTGCCGAGGCGAGCGGCGGCCTCGAAAGCGCGCATGCCATTGAGGGAGGGGAGGGCCATAGGCCGATCATGAATTGTCAGTTGAGTTTTTGTCAATCGACATAGACAGAATTGGCGTTTGATCGCCTGCCCCGTTAGGGGATACCCAAATAGCAAGAGCAACTAAGTCGTCTCAAGAAAACGACTATCTGGGGACACCGGCACCATACCACCACGGCGGAGATCGGCTTGCCCTGTCTCCATCGGGGCGAGCGAAGCGTGGTTCGATACTGCCGCAATTGGAGAGAACACCAGCCCATGCCTCAATCGCCAGCGCCGGTCTTCGAAACCGCGGACGAGATTTCAGTGGAAACCTCCGTCATCGTGATTTTGCAAACTGCCCAAACAGGCTTTGGCCCCCGGGCAACGGCCCTGGACGTCGAGATAAGCGGGATTCTATCGCGTGCCTGCTCCGACCCGGCCGCCTTGGCCGAATCCGGCACCTGCATCGATCTTATCGCCCCGCAAGCGGTATCGACCAAGCGCGTGATCGTCCTGGCCTTGGGCAAAGCTGAAGCCGTAACTGCCTTGTCCTTAGCGCGCGCCGGCGGTTTGCTTGCCGCGCATCTGGAAGGCAAGGGGGAATGCGCGGCCACCCTGGTCCTCGACCCCATCGCCGGTGTTGAGCTGCCCGGCGCCGAAATCCTGGCGCGCGTCGCGTTTGGCATGCGGCTGCGGCGTTATCGCTTCGACATGCGCAACCGGCGGCAAGGGGCGGGAGCGGATCGAACCTTGCGGGTGAAACTGGTCGGGGCAGGCGGCCCGGACCTGACCTCGGCGCTGGCGCGGATCAATGCCATCGCCGATGGTGTCGAATATGCACGGACCCTGGTCAATCTGCCGCCGAACCATCTCCACCCCGACAATTTCCACGATCATCTGGAACCGCTGCGTGAAGCCGGCATCGACATCGAAATGCTCGATGCCGCGCAACTGAAGGAACTCGGCATGAACGCGCTGCTGGCCGTTGGGTCGGGCTCGGCACGGCCGCCACGGGTCGCTGTGCTGCGCTACCGCGGCAAGGGTGCTCCCTCCCAACCGCTCGCTTTCGTCGGCAAGGGCGTTTGTTTCGATTCGGGCGGCCTCTGCATCAAGGGCGGTGCGCAGATGTTCGACATGAAGGCCGACATGAGCGGGGCGGCGGCGGTGGTCGGCCTGCTGATAGCGCTCGCCCGACAAGGTAGCCCCGTGCACGTTGTCGGTGTCCTTGGCATCGCCGAGAACATGCCGTCCGGCACCGCACTCAAACCGCGCGACATCATCACGACGGCCTCCGGACAGACCGTGGAAGTGTTCGACACGGATGCGGAAGGACGCCTGCTTCTGGCCGACTGCCTCCATTATGCAGCCACGCGCTTCAACCCGTCGGTGATCGTCGATCTGGCGACGCTGACCTATTCGGTGACGCGTGGCCTGGGGTCGATATTCGCCGGCCTATTCAGCACCGACGATGCCATCGCTTCCCAGATGATCGCGGCTGGGGAAACGGTCGGCGAGCGGTTCTGGCGGCTCCCGCTCGACCGGGCCTACGACGAGGGTCTGCAATCGCCGTTCGCCGACCTTCGGCATCACGCCAAGGACATGGAAGATGGCGACGCGCCCTATGCGGCGGCCTTCCTGCGCCACTTCACGGAAGATCGCCCCTGGGTTCATCTCGACATCGCCAGCAAGGAACTGACCGACACCGATCGGCCTCTTGGCAGGCAAGGTGCCACGGCATTTGGCGTGCAGATGCTGGAAGAGTGGGTGCAGGCCAGCCGGAACATGAGTTAGGCGCCTGCCGTCGCGGACAATACAAGATGCCTTCAACCGCACTGGGAACTGGAATGTCATCTGAGATCATCGGCATGGAAGGACGGGCCGCTTTCGGCAGCTACGAGACCTGGTATCGGATCAGCGGCGAACTCGGTGGCGAAAAAGCGCCTGTGGTGATCCTGCATGGCGGGCCGGGCGTCGCCCACAATTACGTCGATGCCTACAAGCTTCTTGCCCGAAGAGATCGCGCCGTCATCCACTACGACCAACTGGGCTGCGGCAATTCCACTTTGTTGCCTGAGAAGGGCGCCGACTTCTGGACACCTCGGCTCTTCATCGACGAGCTTGAAAACCTGGTCGACCATCTCGGCATCCGCGTGGGATTCCACGTGCTCGGCCAGAGCTGGGGCGGCATGCTGGGTGCCGAATACGCGGTGACGCGGCCGCAGGGCCTGAAGTCGCTGACCATCGCCAACTCGCCGGCGTCAATGAAGCTGTGGGTCGAAGAGGCCAACCGGTTGCGCGCCGACCTGCCCGGAGATGTGCAGGAGACACTGACCCGGCACGAGCGGGCCGGCACGACGGACGATCAGGCGTATCAGGCGGCAACGATGGTGTTCTACGAGCGGCATGTCTGCCGTGTGGTGCCTTTCCCGCCAGAAGTTACCGCGAGTTTCGCCCAGGTCGTGCGCAATCCGACGGTTTATCATGTGATGAATGGGCCGAACGAGTTCCATGTCATCGGAACGCTGAAGAATTGGAGCATCGTCGATCGCTTGCAGTCCATCGATGTTCCCACACTGATCATCTCCGGACGTCACGACGAGGCCACGCCCGCGACCGTGCAGCCCTACAAGGACGGCATCAAGGGGTCGCGTTGGGAGATATTCGAGCATTCCAGCCATATGCCGCATGTCGAAGAGCAAGATGCGTGCATGCGGGTGGTGGGAGACTTCCTGGACCACAACGACAATTGAAGAAAAGGGGAATGAAGACATGAAGAAACTGCTTCTGGCGGCGTCAGCCGCGGCATTGCTGGCCGGCACATGGCTGGCTCCGGCACAGGCCGAGTATCTCAAGGAACACCGCGGCGGCACCATTCGCCTCCTGGCCCGCTCCGCTGCCGGAACGCTCGATCCGCATATCAATTACACGGACCAGGGCTGGCAGATGTACCAGCCGATCTATGACGGCCTGGTGGCCTTCCGCAAGGCCGAGGGCATGGACGGCTTCACCATTGTCCCCGATCTGGCCGAGGCGCTGCCGCAGGTCAGCAATGACGGCAAGACCTTCACCTTCAAGCTGCGCAAGGGCATCAAGTTCTCCAGCGGCCAGGATCTTGGCGTGAAGGACGTTGTCGCCTCCTTCCAGCGCATCTTCAAGGTTTCCGGGCCGACCTCCGGCACCTTCTATGCCGGCATCGTCGGTGCCGACAAATGCCTGGCCGACACCAAGAGCTGCACGCTGGAAGGCGGCGTTGTCGGCGACGAGGCGGCCGGCACCATCACCATCAACATCGCCAAGCCGGATGCCGAGCTGCTCTACAAGCTTGCCTTGCCGCACGCCGTGGTCCTGCCGGCGGACACGCCGGCGGAAGACATGGGTTCCAAGCCCATTCCCAGCACCGGTGCGTACATGATCTCCGCCTTTGACCCCAACAAGGGCATGACGGTTTCCCGCAACCCCAATTTCAAGCAGTGGAGCGGGGACGCGCAGCCGGACGGCTATCCGGATGTCGTCCAATATGATTTCGGCCTTTCCGAGGAAGCAGCCGTCACCGCGATCCAGAACGGCGAAGCGGACTGGATGTTCGACGCGCTGCCGAGCGACCGCCTGGGCGAACTGGGCAGCAAATCCATGGACCAGCTGCACATATCGCCGCTTTCGGCGTGGTGGTATGCGCCGCTGAACAACCGTCTTGCTCCCTTCGACAACGAAAAGGCCCGCCAGGCCGTTGCCTATGCGATCGACCGCAACACGTTGGTCAAGCTGTTCGGCGGCAAGGTGCTGGCCTCGCCGGTCTGCCAGGTCCTGCCTCCGGATTTCCCCGGCCATGAAGACTATTGCCCCTTCACCAAGGACCCCGGTGCCAAATGGTCGGCGCCCGATCTCGACAAGGCAAAGCAGCTTGTCGAGGACTCCGGCACCAAGGGCCAGAAGGTGACCATCATCGTCGAGGACACCGCCATTTCGCGGTCCATCGGCGTCTATCTGCAGAGCGTGCTGACCAGCATCGGCTATGTCGCCGACGTCAAGCCGATCTCGTCCAACATCCAGTTCACCTACATTCAGAACACCAACAACAAAGTGCAGATGTCCGTCACCCAATGGTACAAGGACTATCCCGCGGCTTCGGACTTCCTGAACATACTGTTCAGCTGCGCCTCCTTCCGTGAAGGTTCGGACGCCTCGATCAACATCGCCGGCTTCTGCGACAAGGAGATCGACGCCAAGATGCAAAAGGCGCTGGACCTCGGCGTCACCGACCAGACAGCCGCCGACAAATTGTGGGCCGAAGTCGACAGGCAAGTCACCGACAAGGCGCCGGCCGTCGGCCTGTTCACACCGAAGCGCCTTGACTTCGTCAGCAAACGCCTTGGCAATTTCAAGTTCAACCGGCAGTTCAACTGGATGATCACCCAGTCCTGGGTGCAATAACGACCTTTGGAGGGGCACGTCCGTGTCGAACGTAGCTGTCGCCGCGCCGCGCAAGACGCGAGGGCCTTGGGCCGTCGCATTTGCGAGGCTGGCAACGGACAGGGCTGCCATGGCATCCCTGGCCGTGTTCCTCCTCATCGTCCTCGCCTGTCTCAGTGCGCCTCTTTACGCGAAATGGGCAGGTGTAGACCCATTCGCCTCGACGCTCGACGCCGTCATCCAGATCGACGGCGCCGACGTTCCCGTGATGGAACAATCGACGGAAGGGCTCGGGCTTGGCTACACGCCGCTCGGCCCGACCTGGCGGCTCGGCAATTACTTCCTCGGCGCCGACAGCCAGGGGCGCGACGTCATGGCCAGAATGCTCTATGGCGGGCTCAGCTCGTTGTTGATCTCGGGAGCAGCCACCATCTTCACCCTGATCCTCGGCACGGCGGCGGGGTTGATCGCCGGTTATTTCGGCGGTGTCACCGACACCGTGCTCTCGCGCTTGCTGGATATATTGTGGGCGTTCCCGATCTATCTCCTGGCGATTTCACTTTCAATCGTAACCATCGCGCATGGCATCACGATCGGGCCGATCGAGATCGAGTCCGGCAGTCTGTGGCTGCCGGTCATCATCATCGGCATCGTCTACGTGCCCTATGTGGCGCGCCCGATACGCGGTCAGGTTCTGTCACTGCGCAACAGCGAATTCGTGCTGGCGGCGATCAATCTGGGCGTACCGGGGCCGCGGATCCTGTGGCGCGATATCCTGCCCAACGTCACCGCCACGCTCATCGTCTTCATACCGCTGATGATGGCGCTAAACATGCTTACGGAATCGGCACTCTCCTTCCTTTCGATCGGTGTGCAGCCACCCGCCGCTAGCTGGGGCACCATCATCCAGGACGGACAGGCGCTGCTTTACACGCGGCCGCTGGTGGCGCTGGTGCCGGGCCTGGCGATCGCGGTTTCCGTCATGGCGCTCAATGTCTTCGGCGACGGTCTTCGCGATGCGCTCGACCCGCGCTCCAAGGTTCGGCTGGGGCGCGACTGATGATCTACGCCATCCTGCGCCGGTTCGGTCAGATGCTGTTCGTGATGTTCGGCATCTCGGTCATCGTCTTCCTGATTTTCTTCGCCACGCCGGGCGCCGACCCGGCGGCGCGCATCGCCGGCCGCAATGCATCGCCCGAAGTGCTGGAGGCGGTACGCCACAGCTTCGGCTTCGACCGGCCACTCTACGTGCAATATGTGAAGATGATGGAGAAGATCTTCGTCACGGGCGACCTGACCTCCTTCGTCAATCGTGGCTGGAAGGTGGTGCCGGCGGTCATGGATTCGATCCCGGTCACGCTCTCGCTGGTGTTCGGGGCAGCGATCCTGTGGGTCGTTGTCTCCATCATCATCGGCATCGTCGCCGCCGCCACGCGTGATAGCTGGCTGGACAAGCTTCTGATGGCTCTGGGATTGCTCGGCATTTCCATGCCGGTCTACTGGCTGGGCGAGGTGATGAACCTGATTACCCAGAGCCGCTACCATGACAGCTGGGCGTTCTCCTGGGTGCCACCGCTCGGCTACAAGAATTTCTCCGACGATCCGAAGGGCTGGTTCCTGACCCTGGTCATTCCGTGGATCACGCTGGCCATCCTCTACATCGGCATTTACGGGCGCGTGTTGCGTGCGGCAATCATCGAAACCCTGCAGGAGGACTATATCCGCACGGCCCGGGCCAAGGGCCTGTCGGAGACCCGCATCCTGCTGCGCCATGCCTTGCGCACGTCGCTTATTGCGTTCGTCACCTTGTTCGGCCTGGATTTCGGTGCGCTGGTGGGAGGCTCCGCCTTGCTGACGGAGGTGGTGTTCGGGCTGCACGGCATCGGCAAGCTCACCTATGACGCGCTGCAGAATCTCGATCTGCCGATGATCATGGCAACGGTGATGTACGCTTCCATGTTCGTGGTCATCGCCAATGCCATCATTGATTTCGTCTACATCCTTCTCGATCCGCGCCTGAGGACATCATGATACTGTCGGTGCGCGACCTCAGGGTATCCTTCCGCACCAATGATGGCCTGGTGCGGGCCATCGATGGCGTTTCCTTTGACCTCGAAGAGAGCGAGATCCTCGGTGTCGTCGGTGAATCCGGTTCCGGCAAGACGGTATCGCTGCTGGCCGTCATGGGCCTCATCACCGATCCCAACGCCGACATCGAAGGCTCGATCCGCTACAAGGGCCGAGAGCTCGTGGGACTGCCCGCGCGCGAACTCAGGCGGCTGCGCGGCAACGAGATCGCGATGATCTTCCAGGATCCGATGACCGCGCTGACGCCTGTCTACACGATCGGCTGGCAGATCGCCGAACAGATCCGCGCGCATCGCAACATCAGCAAGTCCAAGGCGATGGATCGCGTGGAGGAACTGCTGGCCGAGGTGAATTTTCCGAACCCACGCGAGGCGATGTCGCGCTACCCGCACCAGCTTTCTGGCGGCATGCGTCAACGAGCGGTGATCGCAATGGCTTTGTCCTGCAATCCGGCACTGCTGGTGGCCGACGAACCGACCACGGCGCTCGACGTCACGGTGCAGGCTGGCATTCTCGACCTGGTGCGCAAGCTGCGCGCCACGCATAAGTCGGCGGTTGTCTTCATCACGCATGACATGGGCGTGGTCTCCGAACTCGCCGACCGGGTCATGGTCATGTATGCCGGCCGCATGGTGGAACGCGGCAGCCGGACGGAGCTGTTTTCCGATCCGCGACACCCCTATACGCGCGCGCTGCTCGGTTCGATCCCGCCGCTGACCGGCGAGAAACCACGGCGCCTGCCGGCCATTCCCGGTTCGCCGCCGTCGTTGCTGCGATTGCCGCAAGGCTGCGCTTTCGGTCCGCGATGCCCGGTTCACTCCGAGCCCTGCGAGGCCGGCAAGCCCGACCTTCGGGGCGGCACCCACGCCACGGCATGCTTCAGGGTGACACAGGCATGAGCGGACCGATGATCGACAAAGACGGCCCGATCCTCGAGACCACGTTCGCTGGGAAAGCGGTTTTCGATCGGCACCCGTTTTTCCGCCGAAGGCAAGCGAACTGTTCATGCAGTCGACAGTGTTTCCCTGACCGTGTGGCGTGGCGAGACAGTCGGGCTGGTTGGCGAATCCGGGTGCGGCAAGTCCACACTGGCGCGCTGCCTGGTGAGGCTATACGACATATCAGACGGCGAGCTTCTGTTCGAAGGCGACGACATCACCTCAAAGTCGCTGTCCGAACTCAGGCCGCTGCGGCGCCGCCTGCAAATGGTTTTCCAGGACCCGTCGGCGTCGCTCAATCCGCGCCGGCGCGTCGGCGACCTGGTGGCCGAGCCGCTGCGCATCCATGGCAAGCTTTCATCGAGCGAGATCACCAAGCGCGTGGCGGAACTGTTCGACCTCGTCGGATTGCTGCCGGATCATGTCATGCGGTATCCGCACGAATTTTCCGGCGGACAGCGCCAGCGCGTCGGTATCGCGCGGGCTATCGCATTGAACCCCGATCTCGTCGTGTTGGACGAACCCGTCTCCGCGCTCGACGTGTCGGTGCAGGCGCAAAACGTCAACCTGCTTGCCGATCTGCAGGAGAAGCTCAACCTCACTTACATCTTCATTGCCCACGACTTGTCGGTGGTACGTCAGGTTTCTACCCGCATCGCGGTCATGTATCTCGGCTCAATCGTCGAAGAAGGGCCGGCGGAAGATGTGTTTGCAGCGCCAGGCCATCCCTATAGCCAGGCGATGATCTCGGCGGTTCCCGTCGTGGAGACGACGCCCGGCGGGACGCGCAAGCGCATCATCCTCACCGGCGACGTACCGAGCCCGCTGAACCCTCCGTCCGGCTGCCGTTTCCATCCCCGATGCCCGATCGCGGCGGAGCGCTGCCGTTCGGAGCGGCCACAGTTGCGGGAATACCGACCCGGTCGCAAAGTCGCCTGCCACTTCCCGACGGTATAGGCGATATTTGCCGCCGCGCCGAAGACTGCATTCGCCTGATGTTTTTTTAAGATTCCATTTTTTGCCTGGAACCAACTGGCTGTTGGCACGTTTTGTGGGGTTCGATCGAGCGCATTGCGGTCGACCGGGAGGAAACGATGGATCAGTTGCATTTCTTTTCGCCCGTGCGGATTTCGCGCGGGGAAGGACACCCTGTGGAAGAAATCGATAGTGTTGCCGAAGCCATGATGTTCTTGCGGAAATGGCCGACGGGACGGCGCGGTCCGGTTTATCAGTGCGCTCTGAATTGTTGCTCGGCCGCCTTGTCGGGCCAGATGTCGGCCGAGGAAGCAAGGAAAGCGTTCACTGGCTTTGCCCGCATCACGCGTCTTCTCGATGATGACATGGCGTTGCCGGTGCCCGGCGAAAGCACGGCAAGCGTGCACGCGCTGCGGCGATAGACGCCTGTTGCCTTGACGATTTGCAAGACCTCGCGCCGTTGCGGCGCGGGTCTTGTTTTTGCGATGCGCTCCGGAAATGACGGACGTCCACAGTTCGGCCGGGTCAAACGCCTCAGGTGACGGAATAGCGGTCGATCACCCAAAGCCAGCTGCCATCGCTTTGCCGCCGGGCAACTTCGCTGGTGACGTCACCGTCGGGAAGACGGGTCGATGTGAGGGCAAGATCGCCGCAAATGAGCGCCGGCTGCTGCTCGCCCACGGCGAACTTTCGTCCCGACGCGGCGATTTCAAGATAGTAGCCGCGGATGGCCTCTGTGCCGCGCAGCAAGCGTCCGCCACCACAGTCGACCACCGCATCCGGTTCGAACAGGGCGGTCATGCCGTCGATGTCGCCTGCATGCTGCCGCGAAATCAGCAAGGGCTCCAGTTGCTGGGGATCGTAGACGGGCTTTGTCTCGGCGTTCATGCACTGACCTCCGCTGATCCGCGAACGAAAATCCTGCCGCAAACAGGCGCCCGTGCCCGGGTGATTCCAAGTCAATCCACCAGGCGATTGGTTTTGCGCCACTCCTCGTATTCGCCGCGGGCATCATCATGCAGCGGATAGTAGCGCTGCAGTGGCGCACCCTCCAGAAGCCTCATTCGCGAGAACTCCTCCCAATCGTGATGCTTCTGCGATTCTTCGATTACCTTCGTGGCCATTGCGACGGGAAGCACCACCACCCCGTCGTCGTCGGCGACGATGATGTCGCCAGGGATCACCGTGACACCACCGCAGGCAATCGGAACGTTGACGGCATTCGGATAGATGCTGGTTTGCACATGGTAGTTGGGCGTCCAGCCGCGCAGCCATAGGGGCAGATCGAGCTTTTCAACATTGGGCCGGTCGCGCATGCATCCATCGATGACGATGCCGGCGCCACCTCTGCCCTTGAAATACGTCGACATCATATCGCCGAAGACGCCCGAACTCATGTCGCCGCGCGCGTCGACCACGACCACATCACCCGCCTGCGCGTGATAGAGCACGTGCCGATGCAATTGCGTCTCTGGATCGGCATATTCTCCCTCGGTGAAGAGGTCTGGCCGCTGCGGCATGAACTGCAGTGTGAGCGCCG
This sequence comes from Mesorhizobium sp. M0621, assembly GCF_040320745.1. NCBI lineage: Bacteria > Pseudomonadati > Pseudomonadota > Alphaproteobacteria > Hyphomicrobiales > Phyllobacteriaceae > Mesorhizobium > Mesorhizobium sp. M0621. The sequence goes on from NZ_JAMYQF010000042.1 coordinate 45,409, forward strand.
GGCCGACGATCGACTTCCCCTGGTTCTGCGCCACCGGACCGACCATGTGCGGATTGCGGAAGCCCATGTGCCCAAGCGTGCCGGCAACCGTCGCGGCGCCGATCTCCCTTAGCGCATCAATCAGGTCTTTGGGCGGTCGCGTGATGTTGGAGGTGTGCGTCATTATGGACTCCGGTTGAATGGAACTACCAGTTGGTGACAGAACCGTCGCGGCGCTTGAGGTGAGGCGCTTCCCAGAAACGGAAACTCTCCGACTGGACCGCCGCTTCGTTGACCTCGACGCCGAGCCCCGGCAGATCGCCGACCGGATAATAGGGGCCGTCGAGCCGTGGTTGCACGGGGAAGAAGTCGGAATTGTCGAAGCCCAGCTTTTTTTCGGGCTCCCTGGTCTCGAGCCACGCGAAGTTGGGTACCGCGGACGCCAGATGCACGGTGGCGGCAGTGCACACTGGACCAAGGGGGTTATGCGGCATCAGGTCCACATAGTGGGCCTCGCTCCAGCCAGCGACTTTCATCGCCTCGGTAAGCCCGCCGACATTGCAAACATCGAGCCGGTTGAACTGGTGGATACCGCGCTCGACGTAGGGCAGGAACTGCCACTTGCTGGCGAATTCCTCACCGATGGCAAAGGGGATGTCGGTCATCGTGCGCAGGGATTCGTAGGCCTCCGGTGTCTCGTCCCGTATCGGCTCCTCGAGAAAATCAAGCACGCCGCGGCCGAGCTTGTTGCAGAAGCTCGCCGCCTCTGCCACCGACAGCCGATGATGATAGTCGAGGCCGAGGACGACCTCGTCGCCCAGCGCCTCGCGCGCCTTGTTCAGCATCTTCGCGGTAGCGCCGATCGACTCGCGGGGCTCGAAGATGTCCCCGCTGTTTTGCCCGACGGGGAAGAAGCGGATCGCCTGCCATCCCTGTGCGCGCAGTTCGCTGGCCCGCTCGATGGCAACATCGCCCTCGGCCTCATCTCCCGTCGAGGCGAAGGTGGGGATGCGGTCGCGCTGCTTGCCGCCTAGTAGCTCGTAAACCGGAACCCCCAGCGCCTTGCCCTTGATGTCGTGCAGGGCGATGTCGATGGCGGAAATCGCCGCTTGCAGAACCCGCCCGCCTTCGAAGTACTGGCTGCGATAAACCTCCTGCCAGATCCGGCCAATCTGCATCGGGTCGCGTCCGATAAGAAACTCGCGGTAATGCTCGAGCGCACCGGCCACGGCTTTCTCGCGACCGCTCAAGCCGCTCTCGCCCCAGCCGAAGATGCCCTGGTCGGTCTCGACCTTGACGAGCATCTGGTTGCGCGTTCCTATCCACACTGGATAGGGCTTGATCGCCGTGATCTTAAGCTTCGTAGTCATCCGGCCCCATTCCAAAAGACCCCATCTTCTCAGTCGGCCTTGAGGGCCATTTCAGTTTCGCCGTCGAACAGATGCATCCGCTCCTGGTCGAACTCGAGCCAGATCCGCTCGTCGGGGGCGATGGCAATGTTCGGCGGCACGCTGACGTTGACGATGGCGCCGGACAGGAGCGCCTGCACGAAGGTGACGTCTCCGGTCGGCTCCACCGTGTAGGCCTTGGCCGGGACGCTGCCTGGCACCGCGCTCTTGAGGAGCTTGATCGTCGAGTGACGTGCGCCCAGCACGACTTTCCTGGTCGTTGCTCTTGCAACCTTCTGGGCGTTGCGCGGCGAGAGCTCAAGACTCCAGCCCTCCGCGCCGGTCAGAACGGTGTTGCCGTTTGCCGTGGATGCCTCCAGCGGAATGAGGCTCATTGCCGGGCTGCCGATGAAGCTGGCGACAAACATGTTCACCGGATGGGCAAAGACCTGCGCCGGTGAATCGTACTGCTGCAGCAGGCCGCCGTTCATCACCGCCATCTTGTCGGCCATGGTCACCGCTTCAAGCTGGTCGTGCGTCACGTAGATGATCGTCGCCTTGAGGTCTTGGTGGAAGCGCTTGATCTCCGACCGCATCTGCACGCGCAGTTTGGCATCGAGGTTGGAGAGCGGCTCGTCCATCAGGAACACAGCGGGGTCGCGGACGAGGGCACGGCCGAGCGCCACACGCTGCTGCTGCCCGCCCGAAAGTTCGCGCGGCTTGCGCTCGAGCAGGTGCGTCATGTCGAGCACTCGCGCAGCTTCCTTGACCTTCTTGTCGATCTCGTCCCGGGGCAGTTTGCGCATCTGCAGCGGGAATGCCAGGTTCTTGTAGACCGACTTTTGCGGATAGAGGGCGTAGTTCTGGAACACCATTGCGATGTCCCGGTCCTTGGGGTCGAGATCGTTGACCACCCGTTCCCCGATGACGATGTCGCCCGATGTGATCGGGATCAGCCCCGCGACGAGATTGAGCGTGGTTGTCTTGCCGCAACCTGAAGGGCCGACGAGCGCGACGAACTCGCCGTCGTTGACCGTCAGCGAAACGTCGTTGACAGCCTTGAAGCCGCCGTAGGTCTTGACGAGATCTTTGAGGACCACGTGGGCCATCGGCAACTCCCTAGTGCTTGACCGCGCCTTCTGTGAGGGCGCGTACGAAGTATCGTTGCAGGACGAGGAACAGCACGACGACCGGCACGCTCATCATGAAGCTGGCCGCCATCAGGCCTGGAAAGTCCGTGGTGTTTTCCGAGAAGAAGCGCTGGATGCCGACCGGCAGGGTCAATTGATCGTTCTTGGAGAGGAAGGTGTAGGCGTAGATGTACTCGTTCCAGGCGCCGATGAAGGAATAGATCGCGGTGGCGATGATCCCCGGCGTCGAGAGAGGCATCACGATCAGGATGAAGGCCTGGAAGCGCGTCGCTCCATCGATGCGTGCCGCCTGCTCGAGCTGCACCGGGATGTTGTCGTAGAAACCCTTCAGCAGCCAGATCGCCAGCGGCAGCCCGAAGGTGAGATAGGTGAGAACCAGGGAACCGTGCGTGTTCACCAGCCCGATCGCCCGCATTAGGATGAAGAGCGGCACGAGAAAAATCACCGCCGGGAACATGTTGCGCAGCAGCACGGCGAAGAACAGGAAGTTCCGGCCCGGAAAACTGAAGCGCGAAAACGCATAGGCCGCCGGGACAGCCACGATCACCGAGAGGATTGTCGTCATGGTCGAGACGAAAACGCTGTTCCAGAAGAAGCGCAAGAAGTCCTGGCCGACGCTGTTTTGCGGATCCAGCAGCTTCTGGTAGCTGGCGAGGGTAGGCTCGTCCGGCCACCACTGCGGCGGGAATTGCGTCGCCGCGAACCCTGACTTGATCGAGGTGATCAGCATCCAGATCATCGGCAAGGCGGTGTAAAGCAGCATGAACACGAGGAAGATGCGCCCAGCCCACCGCCATCCGTCGACGCGCATACGGCGACGGGTCCGGCCTTGAGGGGCTGTCTCGGCAATCGTGCTCATGAGCTCCCTTCTTTCCGCTCGTTGCTGCTTAACGCACGGACGTAGAAATAGCCCAGCGTCATCAGCATAAGGAACAGGAGCACCGAATAGGCCGATGCAACGCCCCAGCGCTGCCGGCCGAAAGCGAGTTCATAAATATGCGTGATCCAGATATGCGATGCGTTCGACGGCCCGCCACCGGTCATGATCCACGGGATGATGAAGGAATTGAAGTTGGCGACAGCGAGCAGCAGGATGGTCACCGTCGAGACGTTGCGCAAGTGCGGGAAAGTGACGTGCCAGAAGCGCTGCCATGCATTGGCCCCGTCGACTTCCGCGGCGCGCAGCAACTGCTCGGGGACTGTCTGCAGGCCGGCCATCATCATGATCATGGCAAACGGAAACTCGCGCCAGATATTGACGACGATCAGTGAGGGCAGCACCGTAGAGACGTTGTCGATGAAATTCGGCGGCCGGTCGGCCAATCCGAGGCCGACCAGCACCGCGCCGATGATCCCGAAGTCCGAATGGTAGATCCACTTCCAGATATAGGAGGCGGCAACCGCGCTGATGCCCAGGGAATGATCAGGATAGCGCGCAAGACGCCGCGGCCGACAAAGTCGCGGTGAAGCGCCAGCGCGGCGCCAAACCCCAGGACAAAGGAAATAAGAGTGGATCCCAGTGTCCAGATCAAAGTGTTCCAGGTGACCTTCCAGAACACCTCGCTGGTGAGGATGGTCGTGTAGTTGTCGAAGCCGATGAAACTCTTGTCGCGCAGCTGCAGGCCAGGCGGCGTCTTGAAGAACGACAGCTCGACCGTGTAGTAGATCGGATAGGCGATGACGATGAGCATCACGGCGATCGCGGGGAGCACGTACGCGTAGTCCGCTCGATGCTTCCATATCTTCCGCGGCACGCCGGACCTACCGGGTTGCAATCTTCGGCGAGCCTCGGTCTTGCCGGTCACGATCGTCACTGTGGCGTGCCCTTGTTCTTCGGAACGAACCGGCTGCACGAGTGGCGCAGCCGGTCAGATGGCAGCTCAGGCGCGGACTAGAGTCCGCCCATCAGGTCCTTCACCTTCTTGGCCGCGTCGTCCGCCGCCTGGTCGACGGTCATCGCTCCGGTCAGGGCATTCTGCAGCATATCCGGGACAATGATGTTCATGATCTCGGGGGACTGCGGCAGCGCGGGGAACGGGATGCCGTATGGCAGCATCGAGGTCGTGACATCGAGGAACTTGATGTTGTCCAGACGTTCCTTCATCCATTTGGTCTTGAAGCCGTTAAGGTTGCCCGGATTCGAGCCGGCATACGCCATCTTCAGCGACCATTCGGGGCTGGTCCACATGCAGATGATAGCCTTTGCGGCCGGCTCGTCCACCTTGCCGCCTTCGACGTATTCAGGCTTCAGGATGTGAATGTTCGAGCCGCCGAACACGACGGCGCGCTTGCCGTCGGGGCCGGTCGGAATGAGGCCGTAGCGCATATTGTCGATGACGGTCTGCGCCTTGTCCTTGTCGGTGCCCGTCGCCTTCTTCTGCAGGTCGAGCATCACATTGTAGTCGGACGGGTGCGAGATCATCATACCGAGCTGGCCGGCGACGAACAGGGGCTGATTGTCGGCCTGCTGGTTGGTGAGCGCCGACACCGGAACCGACTTGTCGCGAACATACATGTCGTACGAGGCTTGCAGCGCCGCCTTGCTTTGCGGGCTGTCGAGTTCGACCTTGTCATAAGTCGGGTTCGCCGCCGCTTCGTCGAAAACGCCGCCGCCATAGGCCCACAGCTGCGGCATGAAGCGATACGGCGTGTTGCCGGCGTTCTTGCGAGCCACGAGACCGTAACCCGCGATGCCGAGCTTGTCGTGGATCTGCTTGGAATACTTGACGACATCGTCCCAGGTTGCCGGAGCCTTGTCCGGATCGAGGCCCGCACGCTTGAAAATGTCGGCGTTCCAGATGAACGCCATCGTCTCGTTGTTGGTCGGGATGCCGTAGGTCACCCCCTCCCACGTCACGGCCTTCATGGCGCCGGGCCAGAAGTCCTCGGTCGAATACCCCACATCCTCGGGTTTGAGCGGCTGCAGGTAGCCCTTCGAGGCGAACTCGGTGCCACCGAGGATTTGCAGGCGGACCGCCATCGGCGCGGCATTGCCCAGGAGCGCCGTGCGGAACTTGTCGAGAAGGTCGTTATAGGTGAGGGCTTGATCCTCGAGCTGGATGTTCGGATAGGTCTTGCGGAAGGTCTCGAAGAAATCCTTGTAGTACTGTCGCAGGAGGTCGGGGTCGCCTTCGAACACGCCCTGATACCAGAAAGTCAGTCGCCCCTTGTAGTCGAGCGGGGTGACCTTGGCGCAATCGGCCGCCGTGTCGAAATCCTGTGTGCCCGCGATGGAGCGCACGTAGTCCGGCGACCACTTGCTCAAATCGACCGGCGGCGCGCCCAGCGCCGACGCAGACATCAGCGATACCATTAATGCAGTGGAGACAGTGCCGCGCAGGATGGCACCGCCGAGTGTGATCCTCGTCATAGGTATCCTCCAGGTTCTCTCCCATGCCGCTCAGCGTCGAGGCAAGCGGTCCTTGTTCATTCGATCGCGGGATGCCCTCTATGTATCCTCTTGATCGTTTTATACGTTTTCAGATCGTAGATTGGCTGTCAACGCGATAAATCGTACATTGTTTGTGCAAACCGTGCGTGATATCGAACAAAGTGTGTATTGACTTTAGGGGAGCCGGCTTTGGCCGAAACAAGCGATTTCAAAGCAGAGCCACCCATGGGGATTGACCCCATTGGGGCCTCAAGCGAGGGCGCCTCGCTTTATGAACTGATCCGGGAAGACATCATCGAGGGACGGCTCGCCGCCAACGAGCGGCTTGTGGTCACCGATCTCGCCCGGCGTCACGGCACCTCGACCAACCCGGTGCGCGAGGCGCTGCAGCTGCTGCGTGGGGAAGGCTTCGTCACCTTCGTGGCCAACCGCGGCGCGCGCGTCCGCCCCATAGATCAGGATTTTGTCCGCGACATCTATGAGATCGGTGTTCTGATCGAGCCAGCCCTGACGCGATGGTTCGTGAACATGGCGACCAGCGAGGATATTGCCGAACTCGAACGTATCCAAGGCCTGATCGAGGAGAACAACTTCGCCGACACACTCCGGCACAGTGAACTGGATACCGCCTTCCACACCGTGATGTACCAGCGTCACTATAACCGCCATGCCGCCGAGCTTTGGTGGAAGCATCGCGAAGTGTTGCGAGCCGTGAGCCGACGTTTCAATTTCACGCTCGCGCGGCGGGCTGCCATCCTGCGTGAGCACCGTGAACTCATCGCGCATATAAAAGCGGGAAATGCCGACGAGGCGGGTGAACTCATTTCCCGCCATGTCGAGGGTTCCGGCCGGCACGTTCTCGAACAGATGCGTGCGCGCAATGCCGCTCGGGCCGGATAGGAGATCCGGTCCAGGACCAGGTTGCCCCGCTGATCTCAGGCAAAGGTAGTCGAGATGAAAATCACAAGCGTTCGGCCGTGGCTGATCAAGTCCGCTGCATCCTATTGGGGAGAGTTCCTGTTCGTCGAGGTGACAACCGACGAAGGGGTGAGCGGGTGGGGAGAGATCACCACCACCACAAGGCTCGCCAATCGGGCCCTGTGCACGATCCTGCGACAGATCGGTGTCGCTGTGACCGGCGAGGATCCGGCCCGCATCGAGCACCTCTGGCACAAGATTTTCCGCAGCTTCACCTACATGGGAAGCCGCGGCGCCGCCGTCGAATGCGTGAGCGCCATCGACATTGCCCTCTGGGACATCCAGGGCAAAGTACTCGGCAAGCCGATTTACGAGTTGCTGGGCGGACCCGTCCGCGATGAGATCGTGCTCTACACTCACCCCAACCAGTCCAAATTCACCAGCAAGGAGGCTGTGGTCCGCGAAATTCGGGACATCGTCGAGTCCGGCCACACTGCGCTCAAGTTTGATCCGTTCCCCCATCAGGGCCGCATCGCCGACGGCTCGTCCCGCGAACAGCGGGACGGCTACCTCGATGGCAGCATGACCCGAAAAGACGAGCGCGAGGCGGCCGAGCTCACCGCTCTGATCCGCGAAACGGCTGGACCCGATGTCGACATCCTCATCGATGCGCACGGCCGCTTCGATGTTCCCACCGCCATTCGCCTCTGTCGCAGCCTCGAGGAAGCCGGCCAGATCGACTGGTTCGAGGAGCCTTGCCCGCCTGAAAGCCTCAACGCCCTCAAGCAGGTGCGTGAGAAGGTCAGTGCCGCTATCTCATGGGGCGAGCGCGGCCACACGAAGTGGGATTTCGTGCCGGTGCTCGAGAACAAGCTCGCTGACTACATCATGCCGGATGTTACCTGGACCGGCGGCATTACCGAACTAAAGAAGATCTCGGCTCTGTGCGAAGCCTACTACATCCCGGTCTCGCCGCATGACGCCGCGGGACCGATCAACGTGGTTGCGGGAGCGCAGGTGATGATGACCGTTCCCAATTTCTACAAGCTCGAAACGTCGGAGTGGAACCTGGGCAAATACGATCATCTCATCGACAGACCGCTCGACGTTTCGAATGGCAGCCTCAAGCTGACGTCGAAGCCTGGTCTCGGTGTCGAGATGAACCGCGACTATCTGCAGGCCCACGAGATAGAGCTGGGCTAGCAACGCTCTATGCCGGCCCAGCCTGTGCCGCACCAAGCCCGCCGACCAGAAAGTGGAAGAAAGAGGATAAGCAATGCCGAAAACAGGTCGAGCCGACGAGGCGCTCAACCGGGTGAACATCAACTCCAAACCGTCCGACCTGCGCATCACCGACCTGCGCGTCGCCGAGATCGTCGGCGCGCCGTTCACCTCGGCGCTTATCAAGATCTACACCAACCAGGGCATAGTCGGTCTGGGCGAGGTGCGCGACGGCGCCAGCGCGACCTACGCGCTAATGCACAAGAGCCGGTTGCTGGGTGAGAATCCCTGTGACATCGACCGGCTGTTCCGCCGGATCAAACAATTTGGCGGCCATGGGCGGCAAGGTGGCGGTGTCTCGGCAATCGAGATCGCGTTGTGGGACCTCGCTGGCAAGGCCTATGGCGTGCCGATCTACCAGATGCTCGGGGGACGGTTCCGCGACAAGGTGCGGGTCTATTGCGACACCGATGCGGAGAAGCCCAGCGGCACCGAGACCGGCAAGCGGCTCAAGGCGCGGATGGATCTCGGTTTCACCTTCCTCAAGATGGACCTCGGGCTGGCGCAGATCTCCCACATCCCAGGCGCGGTGGTCGCGCCGGCCGGCGTGCTCGACGGTTTCCGCACCCATGCCGCCCGTGGCCCGGCGCGCACGCTGGACGAGCGCCGGGCGCGCAATGCCGCCTATGACGCGCAGAACGTGCCGCATCCCTTCACCGGCCTCCACTTCACCGAAAAGGGGATCGACCTGCTCGATCAATATATCCACGAGGTTCGCGAGGTGATCGGCTACGAGATCCCGCTCGCCATCGACCATGTCGGCCACATCTCGCTCCAGGACGGCATCCGTCTCGCCCGACGGATCGAGAAATACGCACCAGCCTGGCTCGAGGATGTGATCCCGTGGCAGTACACCGAGCAGTATCGGCAGTTGCAGGAGGCAACGTCCGTGCCGATCTGCACGGGTGAGGACATCTACCTCAAGGAAGGCTTCGAGCCGCTGCTCAACTCGGGCATCTCGGTCATCCATCCGGATTTGCTTACGTCAGGCGGCATCCTCGAGACCAAGAAGATAGGCGACGCGGCACAGGACCACGGCGTTGCCATGGCCATTCACATGGCGGAAAGCCCGATCGCCGCGATGGCCGCCGCGCATGTCGCGGTGGCCACGGAAAACTTCATGGCGCTCGAATATCACAGCGTGGAAGTGGACTGGTGGGACGATATCGTCACCGGTCTGCCTAAGCCGCTGGTCAAGGACGGGTTCATCACCGTGCCGGACAGACCGGGTCTGGGCATCGACGACGTGGTTGACGAAGTCATCAGCCAGCACCTGCAGGAAGGCGTCAAAGGCATCTGGCAGCCGACCGATCACTGGGACGACGAATATTCCTGGGACCGGACCTGGAGCTGACCGCCTCACCCTTTGAGGGAAGGCCCACCTTTTCAGGGAAGGCAAAGAAAGGGAAAGCATGAAGATCACCGATCTCCGCTGCGCCGTCATCGGCAAACATCCCATCGTCCGCATCGTGACCGACGAAGGCCTTCATGGTCTGGGCGAAGCGGAGTACACCAAGCCTTACCTCAAACCCTGGGTCCTGCATTTCCGTGAGGCGTTGATCGGTGAAGACCCGACCGATGTCGAACGCTGCATGCTGAAGATCCGGCAGCGCGGCTCGTTCAAGCCCTACGGTGCTGCCGTCAGCGCCATCGAGCACGCGCTCTGGGACATCGCCGGCAAGGCGGCCGGTGTGCCCGTCTACAAGCTGCTCGGCGGTAAGGTGCGAGACAAGGTGCGGGTCTACAACGGCTCCATCCGTAAAAAGAGAACCGGCGACAAGCCGGAGGACTACGCGGCCGACGTCAAATGGATGATGGAGCGGCCCGAAAACTTCTTCATGGTGAAGCAAGGCATCAGCTTCCACTCCAACATGAAGACGAGCGTGCCCGACTTCCACTACGGCGTCCGCCAGCCACCGACCTATCACGGCGCCATGGACCAGGGCCAGATCAGCGAGCGCGGCATGGCGCATATGATCGAATGCGTCATCGCCATGAAGGAGGTGCTCGGCGACCAGGTCTCCCTGGCCCTGGATTGCGGCCCCGGCTGGTTCCTGCCGGACGCGATTCGCTTCGCGCAGGCGGTGGAAAAGTACAACCTCATGTGGCTCGAGGATATGCTGACGGGCGACTACGTGCCATGGGTCAATCCGCAGGCTTACCGCGAACTCACGACATCCACCTCCACTCCCATCCACACGGGAGAGCAAATCTACCTGCGTCATAACTTCAAGGAACTGATCGAAACACAGGCGGTCCGCATCATCGGCCCAGACCCCGCCGATATCGGCGGCATCGCCGAGCTCAAATGGGTGGCCGAGCATGCCTACATGCACTCGATCATGATGGCGCCGCACGGTACAGCAAATGGCCTGCTGGGCCTCGGCGCGCTGATCAATGTCTGCGCAACCTTGCCCGCCAACTATATCGCCTTCGAATATCCCAGCGCCTCCGACCCCTGGTGGGAGGATATCGTTATTGGCCTGCCGACGCGGATCGTGAAGGATTCGATGATCGACTTGCTCGAAGCTCCAGGATTGGGCCTCGACATCGATGCCGCAGGCGCGAAGAAGTATCTGAGGGAAGAGGACGCCGGGTTCTTCGACTGAATAAAACTGTCTTCGTGTGCACTATGTGTGCAATGAGAACTTCGATATAGCCGAGTGGCTTTCGGTTGCGGCGGCGTTTGGGCGAGCGCCTTTTGCCCAAATTGGTCAGTCTTTCCAAGCGGAAATTGGATCGACTGAGATCAAGAAAGACAATGAAATTGAGATGATAGACAACAAACTTGCCATAGCGCCCATGATGGATCGGAAAGATAGCTAAGTAGAATCAATTAGTTACGAGATGTCGTGTGCAAAAATCGCACACGAAAGTTCTGCTTCTCTTCCTTTTTCGTTCCCACGACAGAGCCGCCGACAGCCCTTTTCGGACGCTCTTCTGCCGCCGATCATGACCGCTCCAATGCGGATGTTCGCTGGGATAGCCGTGAACCGTATCGTCCGCTGCGGCGCTCAGTTTGCTTGGGGTTCTTGGAACCGTTTCGGACTTTCTCCCTTGCGCCTTATCGGAACTCTGATTCTGGGGTTCGAGTTTTTAGAGCACTACCGCCTCTCCCCGAACTCAGAAGACTTGCGCCATTTTCTACGGTGTTGGGCGTGATGGACCTATCTTGGTGCTGCAAAGACCGGTGGGGACGGGAAAGTCTGTCCCGAAGCCGACGAACTGTTTCAACGACGCGAACGACAGCTTCGCGCCTCATGCACGAACCCGGCCTTGAGCGGGTAGAGGCCGCGATCTGACCATGGAGTTCCCTCCAACGTGAGGAACTCGTCCCCTGTCGACCGATGCACCGATCTCGCCGCTTCGCCAGCACATGCAGCACGACAGGCTCATGCAGGCCGCTCCGGTCACGAGGACGGCAGTGCGCGTAGCAGCGAGGCTCTACGTCTAATGCAGAAACCGTTGGCACAATATGGTGGCGGCCATCTCTTCTCGAGCATCTTTCCCAAGCCAGCGCGGCAGGGCCGCCGTCCTATCCGTCTTGGAAGCGGCTCGTGAGATGCTGTCTGGTGCCAAATCCCTCCGAAGGTCTCGCAAGTCGATAGCCTCGCTACGGCGTCTATCCTGCGATCCGCAATTGGATTTCTTCAAAGATCCTTACCCAACTGCGGACGCCCTTCCGTAGACGTCGCGTATCGTAGTGTTCGTCTGGCGCATGGATGGCGTCACCTGGCAAGATGAAGCCGATGACGACGCATTCAACGCCAAGAACCTCGCTTAGTTGGTGGACCAAGGGTATCGCACCACCGGTCCCTCTCAGAATGGCAGGTGTTTCCCACTCGCGTGCCAAGCCGTGCGCAGCGGCAGCTACGAAAGGGCTGTCGTGCGAAAGGACTACTGCCGGACTGCCGCCATCGCCTTCAAATTCCACAGTGCAACCCTTCGGAAGCTTCGATTCAACGTAGGCCCTGAACCCGGCACGGATCTTCCCCGGTTCCTGTGCATCGACGAGCCGGAAGCTGAGACGTGCTGTTGCACTTCCAGGCAAGACTGACCGTCCGCCCGGTCCTTGATTGCCCCCCGTGATGCCGTTCATGTCGACGGTGGGGCGTGCCCACATTGCTTCCAACCTGGTATATCCTTCTTCCGTTATGCCGCCGCTCAGGTTGACCTCAAACTGGTCTGCGTCTTGTTCGAGCCCCCGCCATCGCTGACGCAGATTATCCGGGATCTCGCGAACTCCGTCGTAAAACCCCTCAATGCGAACTCGCCCAGCTTTGTCATGAATGTCTGTCAGAATGTTGCTCAGTATGCGGATGGGGTTCGCGGCTACGGCACCGTAGTGGCCTGAATGAAGATCGGGATTGGGCGCCAAGATGGTCACTCGCTCGTGGACCAGCCCCTTGAGTCGTGTCGTGATGGCTGGCTGGGTGGGCGACCACATCTCAGCATCGCAGATGAACGCGACGTCGCATTGAAGATCATGTCGATGAGCTTCGATGAAGGCAGGCAAACTCGCCGAACCCGACTCCTCTTCCCCTTCCAGCATCACGACGATGTCGGCCGGAAAACTGCACTCGATACTTTTCCATGCACGGAGAGCCTCGATGAACGTCCAGAGTTGGCTTTTGCTGTCCGATGCACCTCGGCCGTAAAAGCGATGAGCGCCATCTTCTTCCTCGATCACGCACGGCTCAAACGGCGAATGCTTCCATTGTTTCAAGTCGCCGACCGGCTGCACATCGTAATGTCCGTAAAACAGCAAACGTGGGCGCTCGATCATGGAGCCTGCGGGAGAACTGGCGAGAACAACCGGGTGACCGTTGGTCTGGATGATCTCCGCGGAAAGCCCGATCGCTGACAACTCGGACTTGAGCCAGTGAGCCGCGCGAAGAATGCCTGGTTCGCCCGGAATCTCGTTCGAAACCGACGGGATAGAGATTAACTCCAGAAGTTTGCGGACTGAAACCTCAAAATTGTCGTCGATGTCACGGAGCACGTTTTCTACATTCGGCATGTTGATCACCTTAATTGCGCAAAAATTATATCGCGGACGCCGCCAGACGTGGCGGATGACCTTGAGAGATCCTTCGCTGGCTCTTTATCCCCGTTGATCCCATGCTTGCTTGCCAGGAGGCGCACGATCTTGCCCCAGAGCTCGCCTTCGTCCTCTAGGCCGATACTCAGGCGCAATGTTACGTCAGGCCCGGCCATGACGTCGCGCTTCGGAAGCCGTCGATCGACATAAGAGCGGGATGCACTCCAACATCAAGAGATGCAAATTCCTTGGCAGCAACGAATTTGATAAGATCGTTCATGAGAGCGCCTTTCCAAACGACTGTGCACGCTGTACGGATTTCGATCGAAAAGGACGCGAATCTTCCGCACAGCTATTCGCGCGAGTTATTGAATTGAAGTGGCGGCCTCGATGAATTTTCGGCAGGTTGAGGTCTTCCGGGTAGTGATGACCAACGGTACCACGGCCCGCGCGGCCGACGTTTTGCATGTGTCCCAGCCAGCGGTCAGCAAGATGATCCAAGAGCTGGAACGCTCGCTTGGTTTCGATCTCTTCCAGCGGATCAAGGGCAGACTCCATCCTACTCCCGAGGGACAGCTTTTCTTCCGCGAGGTCGAACAGGCTTTTGTTGGCCTCAGCCATCTCAGGGGGGCGGCCGCCCGCATTCGAGACTATGGCTCCGGCGAACTCAGGATCGCTTGTCTTTCGGCGCTCTCGACCAATGTTCTTCCGCGCGCCCTCCGCGCCTTTATGGATCGAAATCCGAACATCGCCGTCACCTTCCAGACGCGCATGTCCTCCAACGTGCGCGATCTGGTCGCTTCCGGCCAGTTTGACCTCGGGATTGTCGCTGACGAGATCGATCGCACGGGTGTTGAGGTGAGCGAGTTTGCGCAGTTTCCAGTAGCCGTGGCGGTACCCAAGGGACATCCACTCGAGTCCTTGGACATCATCGGCCCAATCGATCTCGCCGGCTGTCCATTTATCGCTCTCGCCCCCGAAGACACGACCCGACGCGACGCCGAGCACGTTTTCAAGGAAGCCGGCGTCGCGATGCGAACTGTGATGGAAACGCCCTATTCGACAACGATCTGCGCGATGGTGGCTGCCGGTGTCGGCGTCGGCCTTGTCGATCCTTTGACCGCACAGCCGTATGAGGGCCGCGGGCTGACGTTGCGGCCGTTCGAGCCCCCACTTTACTTTCGAACCCTCCTGATCAGACCGCCCAATCGTCTCCCCTCTCGTATTATTGCGGAGTTCCTCGAGGATTTGCGGGCGGCGATCTGAAATGGTCGAACACACTCCTGCATCAGGTCGCCGCCGGGTTAGTGCATTTGCATTGGCTCTGGCCCGCTCCGATGACCAGTCCTTTACGTGAAGAGTTCCCTCCATCACACTTCCACAGCGGTCATGTGTGGGAGCAGGTTACATCGCTGGAACACCAAGCCGGTCAAGCGTCGCTGTGCAGCAACCCGACCCGGCGGCAAAGGGTGAAAACGGCCGTCCCCCTCAACGAAACCCTGCATCTCACCTTTCACGAACATGCGTCCTGCTAAGGCTATCCAACTGGTTGATGCAGTGGAGAAGCGGCGTGCCGTTGCGAGTGTCGGCTGCGTAAGGTTGAAAGCATTCCCGCCATTCGTCCATCGACTGCATCATGGGAACCACGCACAGGTTCGTCCAATGGTAAGATTTGGGCCTCCTATTCCCTGAGGTTATTGGATCGGCCTTGAATGCTCTGGGACTATGCATTCGGACGATGTCGAGATCGCTGATGAAGACGTCATTTGGGACGCGCCACTGGCCAGCGCGGCATCGTTACCCCAGAGGCCCGCCAATTCGAGTCGACGTGAAGGATTTGAAGGCGGTCGACCGATGTCCAGAGGACGAGTAGGTGGGATCCAGATGTAGGTCTGTAGTCAGCGCCTTGTCTAAATGGATGTACTTGGAGGCGAGCTCAACAGCAGCAGTTACAAGCACTGCGGCGGCGTAAAGGCAGCTCGCGCGACCTGCCTGCGGGCTCCAGGAAACGACGGGCGGGCTGAGAAGACGTAGCCTCACCGAGATGCGCGATCATGACCTCCTGCACGGGCTCGGCGCTCGACAATGGAAGTCACACCAAAGGTGCCCCATCGTAGCTCACATTTGGCTGGGGCCGCGCACAAGGTCGCCTGGATGTCCTGGAATTGCGTCTCTCAAGCTGTTGCGAGCATGTCTCGAAATGAAGCCTACCGCAAAGTGCAGCACTCGCACGCATTCCATGCTCCGGTTGCGACGGCATAGCGCCGAATGGCGGACTTGAAGCCGGCGTGCGCTCCAGAGAACTCCGTGAAGGCCCATAACCTAAGAGAATAGCAGCGCCGTTTGTTGCTATTGGACGGGATACATTCCCGCATGTCAACAATGGCGTCATTAACGGAGACGGGATCCAATGCATGATGACACAAGATCGGTGGCGAGGCCCGCGGTGAGCCTGGAAGGCTATGACAGCCTGACCGTTCCTATACATCGCGCCTCGACAATCCGGTATCCGGATGCCGCGTCCTTCGCCGCCCGATTCGAGCGCAGTGCTGATGGATATGTTTACGGGCTCTATGGAACGCCCACTCATCGGTACCTGGAGAAGAAGATCACCGAACTGGAAGAGGGCGCCCGCACACTGCTGGTGCCTTCCGGTCAGGCTGCTGTCGCTTGTTCCATGCTGGCCCTTGTTGCCGCACACGAGAAAGTACTCATACCCGACACCGTGTACGGCCCCGTGCGCGATTTTGCCTCCCATGAACTGGCGTCGCTTGGCATTGAAGCCGTCTTCTACGATCCCGTCGACTTGCGCGCCCTGGACTCCCTTATTGATGCCCGCACGCGCCTCGTCTGGACAGAATCTCCAGGGTCAATAACGCTGGAGATGCAAGACGTTCCGGCGATTGTCCTGATAGCTCACGCCAGAGGAGCACTCGTTGGGTGCGACAACACATGGGCTTCTCCCCTGAATTTCAGGCCGATCCGCCATGGCGTGGATATCGTTGCGGAGGCTCTGAGCAAACATTTCTCCGGTCACTCCGACCTGGTCTTGGGCTCGATCACCACAAGGGACGACGCCTTGGGCCTGAAAATCAAAGCCTCTCTTGGAAGACTGGGCATCGGCACGTCGCCGGACGACTGTGTGCTTCTGGCTCGCGGATTGGAGACCTTGGCAATACGCCTCGCAAGATCCGACGCATCCGGCCTTCGCATCGCGGCTTGGCTAGCCGAACATCCATGCGTGGAAACGGTGATCCACCCTGCGCTGCCTGGCAATCCTGGCCACGAAATCTGGAAGCGAGATTTTAGCGGCTCCTGTGGTGTCTTCACGTTCGTACTGAAGGAGCAGTATGCGGGCCAAGCATTCGCTGCATTGGACGCCTTACAGATAATTTCTATTGGCGCTTCTTGGGGAGGAACGAAGAGCCTGATCGCGCCATCAACCGTGAAGGCTCTGCGAACCGTGCGGCCTTGGACGGGTCCAGACTACCTCTTTCGCTTGAATGTCGGGCTTGAACACCCTGACGATCTTAAGGACGACTTGCAGCGCTTCTTCGCGGTGTTGATCGAGGGCGAGAGAAATGAACCGCGCACCGCGGTCCGCGTATCCCCACGGTGACGGCCGCCTTGCTGAGGTAGGCTGCAAGTCCTAGTGCAAGCACTAGGAGTAGCCCTATGACGAAGCATCAGATCGAGGTGATCACATCGGTCGAGCGGCGTCGGCGCTGGTCT
>NZ_JAMYQF010000043.1:0-60782 GCF_040320745.1 Mesorhizobium sp. M0621
CGGGTCGGCAAGCTGG
The DNA here is from genome assembly GCF_040320745.1 of Mesorhizobium sp. M0621. Taxonomy (NCBI): domain Bacteria; kingdom Pseudomonadati; phylum Pseudomonadota; class Alphaproteobacteria; order Hyphomicrobiales; family Phyllobacteriaceae; genus Mesorhizobium; species Mesorhizobium sp. M0621. The sequence goes on from NZ_JAMYQF010000043.1 coordinate 17, forward strand.
CGCTGATCAAGCACCAGCGCTATGCCCACGCCAAGCAGTTCAAGCGGGCCAACAAGGCGCTGCGCAGGCTCAAGACCTACCTCGGCCGGACCATTCGCGACATCGGTCGCCAGATTGCCGGCGATGCGGGGCTGGACGCGCTCTTCAAATGGCCGCTCTACCAGGCCGCCACCGTCCTCGAGCAGCGTCAGCGCCAGCGCGGCCGCAAGATCTACAGCTTGCACGCGCACGAGGTGGAATGCATCGGCAAGGGCAAGGCGCACATGCCCTACGAGTTCGGAGTGAAGGTCTCGCTCGCCACCACGCTGAAGCGCTCCAAGGGTGGCCAGTTCGCTCTGCATGCAAAAGCGCTGCCCGGCAATCCCTACGACGGCCACACGCTGGCAAGCGTCATCCCCGACATGGAAGAGACCATCGGCAACCAGATCGGCCGCATCCTCGCCGACGCCGGCTATCGCGGCCACAACGCACCACAGAGCCACAAGTTCAGGGTCTTCACCAGCGGCCAGAAACGCCGCGTCACCCCGGCCATCAAACGCCAGATGCGGCGGCGGTCGGCGGTCGAGCCGGTGATCGGCCACATCAAGGCTGAGCACCGCATGGGCCGCAACTACCTCGCCGGCCAGCAGGGCGACGCCGTCAACGCCATCCTGGCTGCCGCCGGCTACAACTTCTCCCTCCTGCTCAGGTGGCTGAAGGGTTTTTTGTCCCTCTTGATCGCTCTCTTCCAACTCCGGCCCAAGCCGGTCGCCGCTTAGGGGCCGGATTGTTCACGGTCGACGATTTCACCCGGCCGGGGAGGAAAGCGGATCGAGCCAGGTGTCTCCCGTCCAGCCGTTCTCGTCATAGTCGGCCATGCAGGTATCGACCAGTTCCTCCATCGCCTTCAGCCTGCCGCCGCGCTCGGCACCCTTCAGCACCTGCAGCCGCACCTCTTCCGGCGCGCCGGCATAGTTGAGTTCGTAGAGCGCGTGGCGGCCGCCGAACTCGGTGCCGGTCGCGTCCCACAACAGCTTCATGATCTTGATGCGTTCGATGTGGCCCATGTCGTTGGAGCCGCGCACATATTGCGCCAGATATTTGTCGATCTCGGGATTGTTGAAGTCGCGCACCGACGACGGCAAGTAGATCAAACCCGAGGCGATCACCCGGCGCACGGTATCGATGACGCGCGGATAGGCTTCCGACATGAAAGTCCGGTAGGCAAGCGCCGCCTCCAGATTGGGCAGCACCGCGCCATTCGCCCACGGGATCGGGTTGTAGGCCATGGCATTGGAAAAACTCCAGAACATGTGCCTGAGCGCAATGACCTCGCCCAGTGCCGCCTGGTTGCCGCGGAAGGCATCCCCGCCTGTCGCGCGCAACGCCTTCGCCAGCAGGCCGGCGAGGAAGTCGAGCTTGACGGCGAAACGCGTGCAGCCCTGAAAACAGTAGCCATGCATGAAGCCGGACGCCGGATGGAAGGACAGGATCTTTTGCGCGTCGCGCAGCACCAGCACGTCCTCCCAGGGGATGAAGACATTGTCGAGCACCAGGATCGCGTCGTTCTCGTCGAAGCGCGACGACAGCGGATAGTCGAAGGGCGCCGCCACCGTGTTGGCCGCCTGCTCGTAGGAGACGCGGCAGAACATCTTGATGCCCGGCGCATTCATCGGCACGATGAACATTACCGACAGCGACGGATCCTCGGTCACCGTCGCTGACCCCTGCGCCAGGAAATTGTAGTGGGTCAGCGCCGACGACGTCGCCACCACTTTGGCGCCGGACACGTAGATGCCGGCGTCGGTCTCTTTGGTGATGTGAACGAAGACGTCCTTCACCTGTTCGGCCGGCTTGTGGCGGTCGATCGGCGGGTTGACGATGGCGTGGTTCATGAACAGTGCGGCTTCCTGCGCACGTTTGTGCCAGGACAGAGCGTTGTCCTTGAACGGCCCGTACCAGTCGGCATTGGCGCCGAGCGTGTTCATCAGAGCCGCCTTGTAGTCGGGCGTGCGCCCCATCCAGCCATAGGACATGCGTGACCACTCGGCGATCGCCGTTTGCTGGGCGACAAGCTCGGCCGAGGATTTGGCGACGCGGAAATATTTGTGGGTGTAGCCGCCCGAGCCGGTGTCGGTCGGCGAGGTCAGCGTGTCCCCCCGCTTGGCGTCATGCAGCGCGTCGTAGAGGCGCGCCAGCGACCGTGCCGAATTGCGCATCGAAGGGTGCGTGGTGACGTCGGCAATGCGTTCGCCGTTGATATAGACCTCGCGGCCGTCGCGCAGGCTCTCCAGATACTCGGCCCCGGTGAACGGGCGCCCCTTGTCGGCACGGAAATCTTCTGACGGCATGATGTTCCTCCTCTTGAGGAGCAACCCTAGCGCCCCGTGCATGGATCGGTTATGGACGGAACGGCAAAACCGATTGGACTTTTTCCGGCGCCATGAGCCAGAGTTCCATCCCCGATTTCTTCGTCTATGGCGAGCCGGTGCGGCCGCTCGATGTCGGTTTCCTGCATGTCGAGACGGTGCTTGCGCGCAGCAATATCCATCTCGGCCAGGTCGCCGCGCACAAGCACCCGCAGATGGGCCAGATCACCTACTGGACCAGCGGCTCCGGCACCTACCGCATCGAAGACCGTTCCTGGGACTTTTCGGCGCCTGCCGTCAGCTTCGTGCCGAGCATGATCGTGCATGGCTTCTCGATCGGGCCCGGCACCGACGCGATCGTCGTCTCGGTCGCCGACGGCGCGCTCGCCGCCCTTGCCGACCACAGCCTGCTGCCGCTGGACAGGCCGGTCTTTGCCGACGGCCTGCCGCAACACGCGGCGTGGACGAGACTGGCAGCGGTGCTGGAGATGATCGCCGCCGAATATGCCGAGGCGCAGGCCGGCAATGACAGGGTCCTGCCGGCGTTGATCGCCGTCGCGCTCTCCCACATCGCGCGCCTCAGTCCCGGCGGGACCGCCTCCGCAGCCTCTTCCGGTGCTTCGCTGGCGCTGGAGCTGCGCCGGCTCGTCGATGTGCATTTCCGCGACAACTGGCCGGTCGACCACTATGTCGAGGCTCTGGCCACGACGCCGCATCTCCTCGACAAGGCTGCCCGCGCGGTGCTGGGCACCGGCGTCAAGCGCGTGGTCGGCGAGCGCCGGCTGTTGGAGGCCAAGCGGCTGCTGCTGTTCACCGTGCGCACGGTCGAGGACATCGCCTACGAGATCGGCTTCGACGACCCGGCGTATTTTTCAAGGTTCTTTCGTGAGCGGGTCGGCGAGGCACCCGCCGCCTGGCGGCGGAAGCGGTTGCGGGGGCGGTGATCGCCCATTGACGGATCCTGTCCCCGGCGAGCGCGCCCCGGCGTGAGCCCGCTCCGCCAGGGCGATTGGTCTCCCGGCCGCCGGCCATGACGTAGCCGTGGCCACTTTTTCGTGAAGCTGCACGGGTTGATCCGATCGCCTGTCTGCCTAGGTAAAAGGAGCGGCGGGCGCCACGCAAATCCCACAGTCGGTATGACATTTTCCTGTATTCGAAAGCTTGCCATTCCTGTTCTCTTCGTCGGCATGCAATCCTCCTGCGTCATTCCCGACGATACGTCGCGCATCGCCAAGGTTGACCCCACGGTGGCGGCGGCTCGCAAGGAGATGGTCGGCCTCAGCGAAGCCGATGTCCGGATGTGCGCGGGGTTTCCGACCGCTACCGCGGACGCTGGCCAATCGAGCCAGATCTGGACCTATAAGCGCGTCGTTCAGCGCGGCAATCTCAGCGTTGTCGTCCCGACCCTGGCGGTCGGTGCGATCCCGGCGGTCGGCGGGTCCGTCAATGTCGCTCCAGGCGGTTATTGCGACACGCAAATTCGCATGGTCGACGGCCGCGTCGCCGAAGTTGCCTATGCCGGCGACAACAATCTGCCGAACAGCCGCGACGCGCTTTGTGTCAGCACGGTGGATGCCTGTGTGGTCTATGCCCGCCAACACAGTCAGAGGCCGGCGGCCAGATAGCTGGCGGCAACGAAACAGCGATGGCAGGCCATGGGTGTCGCACGCGGATATCGTTGAGGGCTTGACTGACCGCTCGTAGCGAATAGGTTAGCCATCGGAAAAATACCGGCTCTGATCGCCGGGCGGCAAATATGCCTCGTATGCCTCGCCCCACTGGCGCCGGCTGCGGGGCATTGTCATTTTGGGGACCTGTTTTGAAACGGCGCATCGAGATCGGCATCCTCTATTCCCGCTCGGGGAGCTATCAGCTCGTCTCCGACGCGTGCCGGATGGGCGCCATGCGCGCCATCGCCGACGTCAACGCCGACCGCCAGCATGGCATCGAGCTGGTGCCGGTCGAGCGTGATCCGCAAAGCAATGCGGATCGCTACGCGACGCTTTGCGAGGACATCTTCAAGACCAGCAGCGCGCGCCATGTGGTCGGCTGTGTCACCTCCTGGAGCCGCAAGGAGACCATCCCCGTGCTGGAGAAAGCCGGCGGCATGCTCTGGTATGCCTGCCCCTATGAAGGCTTCGAGGCCAACGAGCATGTTGTCTACATGCACGCTTGCCCCAACCAGCATCTGGTGCCGCTGATGGCCCATGTCGTGCCGCGCTTCGGCGCCAACGGCTTCCTGCTCGGCTCGAACTATATCTGGGGCTGGGAGATGAACCGCGTGGCGCGCGACCTGATCGCGGATGCCGGTGGCAAGGTCCTGGGCGAGCGCTATCTGCGCATCGGCGAAACCGACGTGTCGCGCCTGATCGCCGAGATCCGGGCGACACGGCCGAGCTTCATCCTCAACAATCTGATCGGCACGTCATCCTACGCTTTCCTGGCCGCCTATCGCGACTTGGGCGACGAAGACGCTGCCTTCCGCTCCGAAGCCTGCCCGGTCATCTCCTGCAACCTTACCGAGGGCGAGCTGCCGGCGATCGGCGAATCGGGGAAAGGGCATTTGTCGGTCGGGCCGTATTTCGCGCCGCGACCGGCCGCCTTCGCCTCGTCCTTCGAGGCCTCCGCCTATGCCTCGGTGCAAGTGATGGCCGATGTGCTCGCGCGCGATGCCGACGCCGGTCCGGCGGAATTCTCAAAAGCCTTCGCCGAACGGCGCTTCTCCACCCGGCTCGGGCCGATCGCCATCGACGCCCACTCCCAGCACGCAACGCTGCCGGTGATCATCGGCCGCATCGCGGACGGGTATTTCGAGGTCGTCAGCCGTGAGGACGAGGTTGCGCCGGACCCGTATCTGTCGCGCTACGACCCCGCAAAAACATTCGGCCGCCCGCGCCTGAGGGTCGTGTCGTGACCAGAACCCCACGCATCCCCAATCTCGGCGGCGCCAGGGCCTTCATCCTGCATCGGCCGCATCCGACGGTGCAGGCGATCACCCGGCAATTGTCGGCCATCGGCCTGATCACGCTGGAGTGCTGGCCGGAACTGCCGCCAGAGGCGCTGGCCGCCGATTTCGTCTTCTTCGACGCCGACCTCGGCTTCGACGAGCAGTTTCCATGGAAGCCGGGCGAGGCGCCGATGCCGCTGGTGGCGCTGATCGGCTCCGAAGCGCCGGGCCGCATCGAATGGGCGCTGTCGCACAAGGCCGATGCCCAGTTGCTGAAGCCGGTCGGCACTGCCGGCGTCTACAGCGCGCTGCTGATCGCACGGCAGAGCTTCGAGGCGCGAAAACACTTAGCCGGCGAGATTGCTTCGCTACGCCAGCGTGTCGCCGAGCGCCAGACCATCGTGCGCGCCGTGGCGGCACTGTCGAAAGGTACCGACGACGGCCGCGCCTATGCGCAACTGCGCTCGCTGGCGATGAGCTGGCAGATCAGCGTCGAGGACGCCGCGCGCCGGATCGTGGCGATGACCGAAGAGGAAGAAGGCGGCGATGACCAGTCCCATCGCGCCTGACCTCCCGGCTGCCGGGCGCATGCCGGTCAAGCCGCGCGCCGGCGTCTGGCGCCGGCTGGTCAGGCGCCGCCTGGCGCTGCTCGGGCTGGCCATCGTCGCCATCGTCGTCGCCGGCGCGGTGCTGGCGCCGTGGCTGACCGGTTACGATTCGAACGAGCAGATGTTCGACGGCCTGACCATCGAGGGCTCGCCCTTGCCGCCGGATGCGAAATTCTGGCTGGGCACCGACCTGCTCGGCCGCGATCTCCTGACCCGCATCCTCTATGGCGCCCGCACCTCGCTGGTCATAGGCATCCTCGCCAATGGCGTGGCGCTGTTGATCGGCACGCTGGTCGGCGTCACCGCTGGCTATTTCCGCGGCTGGATCGGCAGCGCGCTGATGCGCTTCACCGATTTGATGATGGCCTTTCCGGCGCTGCTGCTCGCCATTTGCCTGGCGGCGGTGTTCGAACCCAGCCTGTGGATCGTCGCCATGGTCATCGCGCTGGTCAACTGGGTGCAGACCGCGCGTGTCATCTACACCGAGACCTCTTCGCTGGCCGAGCGCGAGTTCATCGACGCCGAACGCACCATCGGTGCCAGCGCGCCGCGCATCCTGTTTCGCCACATCCTGCCGCATCTGCTGCCGACCATCATCGTCTGGGGCACGCTCGGCATTTCGACCACCGTGCTGCTTGAGGCGACATTGAGCTTCCTCGGCATCGGCGTGCAGCCGCCGACCGCGTCCTGGGGCAACATCATCTTCGAGAACCAGACCTATTTCCAGGCCGCACCCTGGCTGGTATTCTTCCCCGGTGCCGCGATCCTGGCGCTGGCGCTGGCCTTCAACCTGATCGGCGACGCACTGCGCGACATCCTCGATCCGACGCAAAGAGGCCGGGCATGATCGCCTATCTCGGCCGCCGCCTGATCCAGTCGCTGCTGATCCTGCTCGGTGTCTCGCTGATCACCTTCGCACTGCTCTATCTCTTGCCGGCCGACCCGGTGCGCCAGATCGCCGGTCGCAGCGCGACGCCGCAGACGGTCGAGAACATCCGCCAGCAACTCGGCCTCGACCAGCCCTTCATCATCCAGTACTGGCGCTATCTGGTGAAGCTCATCAGCGGCGATCTCGGCCGCTCCTACATCCAGCGCTCCGAGGTCACCGAGCTGATCGTCTCGCGGCTGCCGGCAAGCCTGCTGCTGATGGTTGGTGCTATCCTGTGCGAGCTGTTGCTCGGCCTGAGCATGGGCCTGATCGCCGCCGTCAAGCGCGGCACCGCCACCGACCAGACGCTGATGGTCGCCTCCTTCGTCGGTGTGTCGGCGCCGCAATTCGTCGTCGGTCTCTTGCTGCTCTACGTCTTTGCCGTGCGCCTCAGCTGGTTTCCGATTGGCGGCTACGGCACCTGGCGCCATCTCGTGCTGCCGTCGCTGACCACGGGTATCCTCGGCGCCGGCTGGTACGCCCGTATGATGCGCTCGTCGATGATCGACGTGCTGCGCCAGGATTATGTCCGCACTGCGCGCGCCAAGGGTCTGGCACGCCGCGCCATCCTGTTCCGCCATGCGCTGCCCAACGCCATCCTGCCGGTCATCGCCATGATCGGCATCGATATCGGCATCTTCATGGGCGGCATCGTCGTTGTCGAAAGCGTGTTCGGCTGGCCCGGCATCGGCCAGCTGGCGTGGCAAGCCATCCAGCGCGTCGACATTCCGATCATCATGGGTGTCACGCTGGTCTCGGCCTTCGCCATCGTGCTCGGCAACCTGCTCGCCGACATCATCGCACCCTTCATCGATCCCCGCATCAAGCTCAGATGAAAATGAAAACCGAAAAGAGAAAGGGAACATAACAATGAAAAAGTTTTTCGCATCCACAGTCGCGGCATCGGCCTTGGCGCTCATGCTCGGCATGACAAGCGCCCGCGCCGAAGACGCCATCGACCCGAACGCCAAGCAGGGCGGCGAGATTGTCGCCACATACAAGGACGACGTCACGACGCTCGACCCGGCGATCGGCTATGATTGGCAGAACTGGTCGATGATCAAGAGCCTGTTCGACGGGCTGATGGATTACGAGCCGGGCACGACCAATCTGAAGCCGGACCTTGCAGAAAGCTACGAGATTTCGCCCGACGGCAAGACCTTCACCTTCAAGCTGCGCCATGGTGTGAAATTCCACAATGGCCGCGAAATGACCGCTGCCGATGTGAAATATTCGCTCGACCGCGTCACCAACCCGAAGACGCAGAGCCCCGGCGCCGGTTTCTTCGGTTCGATCAAGGGCTATGAGGATGTTGCCGCCGGCAAGGCGGAAAGCCTGTCGGGCGTCACTGTCGTCGACCCCTACACCGTCAAGTTCGAGCTGACCCGTCCCGACGCCACCTTCCTCCATGTCATGGCCATCAATTTCGCCCATGTCGTGCCGAAGGAAGAGGTCGAGAAATATGGCGCCGATTTCGGCAAGCATCCGGTCGGCACCGGCGCCTTCAAGCTGGCCGAATGGACACTGGGACAGCGCATAGTCTTCGAGCGCAATGCGGACTATTGGCACAAGGGCCTGCCGCATCTCGACAAGATCACCTTTGAGGTTGGCCAGGAGCCGATCGTGGCGCTGCTGCGCCTGCAGAAGGGCGAGATCGACCTGGCTCTCGACGGCATTCCGCCGGCCAAGTTCCAGGAGGTGATGTCCGATCCCGAGCAAAAGTCGCACGTCATCGAGGGCGGCCAGTTGCACACCGGCTACATCACCATGAACACCACCATGGCGCCCTTCGACAATGTGAAGGTGCGCCAGGCCGTCAACATGGCGATCAACAAGGCACGCATCGTCCAGATCATCAACAACCGCGCGGTGCCGGCCAATCAACCGCTGCCGCCATCGATGCCGGGCTACGACAAGGAATACAAGGGTTATCCCTATGACGTCGCCAAGGCCAAGGCGCTGCTGGCCGAGGCCGGCCATCCCGATGGCTTCAATACGCAATTGTTTGCCATGAACACCGATCCCAACCCGCGCATTGCCCAGGCCATCCAGCAGGACCTGGCGGCCATCGGCATCAAGGCCAGCATCCAGGCGCTGGCGCAGGCGAACGTCATCGCCGCAGGCGGCGACAAGACCGGTGCGCCGATGATCTGGTCCGGTGGCATGGGCTGGATCGCGGATTTCCCCGATCCGTCGAATTTCTACGGGCCGATCCTCGGCTGTGCCGGTGCTGTTCCCGGCGGCTGGAACTGGTCGTGGTACTGCAACAAGGATCTCGACGCCAAGGCGGCGGAAGCCGACTCGATGACCGATCCGGCCAAATCAGCTGAGCGCAACAAGATGTGGAGTGACATCTACGACAAGATCATGGCGGACGCGCCCTGGGCGCCGGTCTTCAACGAGCAGCGCTTCACCATTAGATCCGCGCGCATGGGCGGCGCCGACAACCTCTACGTCGACCCGGTCCACGTGTTCATCAACTACGACAATGTGTATGTAAAAGATGTGCAATAACTGCGACTACACCATCCATGGGCGCCATCATCATTTCGGCTGGGACAATTCGTTTGCCCCGGCCGAGCGGGTGGCGCCCGGCTCGACCATCAAGTTCCAGTGCCTCGATGCCGGCGGCGGTCAGCTGAGGCCCGACAGCACCGTTGCCGACGTCGCGAAGCTTGATTTCGCCAAGGTCAACCCGGTGACCGGGCCGATCTTCGTCGAGGGTGCCGAGCCGGGCGATGCGCTGAAGGTGACGATCGAGATGTTCAAACCGTCCGGCTTCGGCTGGACGGCAAACATCCCAGGTTTTGGGCTGCTCGCCGATGACTTCAAGGAGCCGGAGCTGAACATCTGGAAATACGACGCCGCCTCGCTTGAGCCGGCGCTGTTCGGCAAGAATGCGCGTGTTCCGCTCAAACCCTTTGCCGGCACCATCGGCAACGCGCCGGCTGAAAAGGGCCACCACTCGGTGGTGCCGCCGCGGCGGGTCGGCGGCAATCTCGACATCCGCGATCTCGCCGCCGGCACCACGCTCTATCTGCCGGTGGAAGTGGCGGGCGCGCTGTTTTCGGTCGGCGACACCCATGCCGCCCAAGGCGATGGCGAGGTCTGCGGCACGGCGATCGAAAGCCCTATGGATGTCGTACTCAAGCTCGACCTGGTCAAGGATGCCAGGCTGAAGACGCCGCGCTTCACCACATCCGGCCCGGTGACGCGCCATCTCGACGCCAAGGGCTATGAGGTGACCACCGGCATCGGCCCGGACCTGATGGCCGGCGCCAGGGAAGCGGTTGCCCAGATGGTCGACCTGCTTTCAGCGCGCTACAAACTCGACCCGGTCGAAGCCTATATGCTGGCCTCGGTGTGCGGCGACCTCCGCATCAGCGAGATCGTCGACATGCCGAACTGGGTGGTGTCGTTCTACTTCCCGCGCTGCGTGTTTGAATGATTTTGGGTCGGCGCCGCACCCCCCTCTGTCCTGCCGGACATCTCCCCCTCAAGGGGGGAGATCGGATGGCACTTCGGCTTTCGCCAATCTTCAATGTTGCAAGGAGAAGTGCGGGCCTGCGTGACAGCCAATCTCCCCCCTTGAGGGGGAGATGTCCGGTAGGACAGAGGGGGGCGTGCCGGAATAAACCTTTCAGAACTCTGCCTTTGCAATGACCCTGGCCAACGAACCCATACTCGACATCACCAACCTCTCCGTCAGCGTGCGCGGCGAGGAGGGCGAGCGCGAGGTCGTCTCCAACCTGTCGCTGACGCTGGCGCGTGGCGAAACGCTGTGCATTGCCGGCGAATCCGGCTCCGGCAAATCGATGACCGCGTTGGCGATCATGCAATTGCTGCCGCAGCCCGCCGGCCGGGTTTCATCGGGCACCATCCGGCTCGGTGAGACCGAGCTGACAGCGCTCGACGAGCGCCGGATGCGGCGCATTCGCGGCGACCGTATCGCCATGATCTTCCAGGAGCCGATGACCTCACTCAACCCGGTGCTGTCGATCGGCCGGCAACTGACCGAGTCCATCGAAGCCCACATCAGCCTGTCGCCACCGGAGGCCCGCCAGCGCGCCATCGAGGCGCTGAAGGCGGTGCGTATTTCCGAAGCCGAAAGCCGGCTAAAGCAATTTCCGCACGAACTGTCTGGCGGCATGCGCCAGCGGGTGATGATCGCCATGGCGTTGGCGCTCGAGCCGGACGTGCTGATCGCCGACGAGCCGACGACGGCGCTCGACGTCACCGTGCAGGGCGAGGTGCTGGAGCTGCTGCGCGACCTGCAGCGCCAGCACGGCACCAGCGTCATCCTGATCACCCACGACATGGGCGTGGTCGCTGAAATGGCCGACCGCGTCATCATCATGCGGCATGGCCGCATGGTGGAAGAGGGGAAAACCGCCGACATCTTCGCCCGGCCGCAGGCCGACTACACACGCGAATTGCTTGCCGCCGTGCCGCGTATCGGCAGTGGCGTCGGCCGCCAGAAGTCCAAGGATGCCGAGACGGCGACGCCAGCCAATGTCGCTGATGTCCAAGACCTGCACGTCCGCTTCGATCTGCACGGCGGGTTCTTCGGCCAGATCACCCGCCGCGTTCACGCCGTCGAAGGCGTCAGCTTTTCGATCGCGCCCAACGAGACGCTGGCATTGGTCGGCGAATCCGGCTGCGGCAAGTCGACCACCGCCAAGGCACTAGCCGGGCTGGTGCCTTACAGTGGCGATATCGTCATCGGCGGGCGCAACCTGTCGGGCCTCGGCCGCGACGAGCGCAAGGCGGTGCGCCGCGACGTGCAGATGATCTTCCAGGACCCCTACGCCTCGCTCGATCCACGCATGCGCGTCGGCGACCTCGTCGCCGAGCCGCTGGTCATCCACGGCATCGCCTCGAAGGAAGAGCGCAGCCAGCGTGTAGCGGCGCTGTTCGAGCGCGTCGGCCTGTCGGCCGACCAAATGGAGCTCTACCCGCATGAATTCTCCGGCGGCCAGCGCCAGCGCGTCTGCCTAGCCCGCGCGCTGGCCCTGAGGCCGAAGCTGATCATCGCCGACGAAAGCGTCTCGGCGCTCGACGTCTCGGTGCAGGCGCGCGTGCTCGATTTGTTGAAGGAATTGCAGCGCGAATTCGGCGTCGCCTATCTCTTCATCTCGCACGACATGGCGGTGGTCGAGAACATCTCCGACCGCGTCGCCGTCATGTATCTCGGCCAGATCGTCGAAATGGGCACCCGTGACCAGGTCTTTTCCAACCCGCGCCACCCCTACACCAAACGTCTGATCGAAGCCGTGCCGGTGCCCGACCCGGCGCAACGAAGAAGCCGCTTCGCCCGCCTCGACCAGGAGATCCCGAGCGCCACCCGCAAGATTGGCGAGGCGCCGCTGAAGCTGGCGCTTAGGGATGTCGGCAACGGCCATCTCGTCGCCGCAGAGGGCTGAGGCGCCTCCTTCAACAGCTCAAGACGACCGCCGTACCGCTGGAGCGTTTCACATGCTTGTGTTCGCATGGCCGGCGTTGTGGAGCCAAAGCGCGTCGCTTCGGCCATGAAATCCGCAATGGCCTCTTGCCGATCATGTCCATCTTCCTCATGTTTGTTTTGCCGATGATCGATCGTAGGGGGCGGCCGGATTCATCGTAATGGGAGGAAGTAGACCATGAAGGCATGTTATTTCGTTTCTGCCGCCCTTCTCGCCGCGGCCGCGATCCCCGCCTCGGCCGCCGAAATTTCCGATGGCAAGGTCAAGATCGGCATCCTCAATGACCAGTCTGGCGTCTATGCCGATTTCGGCGGCAAATGGTCGGTCGAGGCGGCCAAGATGGCGGTCGAGGATTTCGGCGGCAAGGTGCAGGGAGCGCCGGTCGAGATCATCAGCGCCGACCACCAGAACAAGCCGGACATAGCCTCCAACATTGCGCGGCAGTGGTACGACACCGAACAGGTCGATGCCATCATGGAATTGACCACCTCTTCGGTCGCGCTCGCCGTCCAGGGCATTTCCAAGGAAAAGAAGAAGATCGACATCGTCACCGGTGCGGCGACGACGGAGCTGACCGGCAAACAGTGCTCGCCCTACGGCTTCCACTGGGCCTATGACACCCACTCGCAGGCAGTTGGAACCGGCGGCTCTCTCGTGCAGCAGGGCGGCGACAGCTGGTTCTTCGTCACCGTCGACTATGCATTCGGTTATTCGCTCAAGGACCAGACAACTAAGTTCGTCGAGGGTCACGGCGGCAAGGTTTTAGGCGAAGTGCGTTATCCCCTGGGGGCGACCGATTTTTCGTCCTTCCTGCTGCAGGCGCAATCGTCGGGCGCCAAGGTCGTCGGGCTGGCGAATGCCGGCCTCGACACCTCCAACTCCATCAAGCAGGCGGCCGAATTCGGCATCGTGCAGGGCGGCCAGCGTCTTGCCGCACTTCTCTTTACGCTGGCCGAGGTGCACGGGCTGGGCCTCCAGGCGGCGCAGGGCGTCGTGCTGACCGAGGGCTTTTACTGGGATCGCGATGACAAGAGCCGCGAATTCGCGCAGCGCTTTTTCAAGCGCACCAACCGCATGCCCAACATGATCCAGGTCGCCACCTACTCGGCGGTGACGCAATACCTGAAAGCGATCGACAAGGCCGGCACCGACGAGACCGAAGCCGTCGCCAAGCAATTGCATTCGATGCCGGTGAACGACGTTTTTACGGCCAACGGCAAGGTGCAGGCGGACGGCAACATGGTCCACGACATGTACCTCTATCAGGTCAAGTCGCCAGCCGAGAGCACCAAGGAGTGGGACTACTACAAATACCTCGCCACCATCCCCGGCAACGAGGCGTTCCTGAGCGAGAAGGAAAGCGGCTGTCCGACGGCCAGCCAGTGATCGGCGCGGCCATGGCGCCGCCTGACCTGAACGCGAACGGGTCGCGTGTGGTGCTTTCCGCCCGCGGGTTGCGGCGCGACTTTGCCGGCTTCGTCGCCGTCAAAAATGTCGATCTCGATGTCCGCCATGGCAACATCCATGCGCTGATCGGACCCAACGGCGCCGGAAAGACGACCGTCTTCAATCTGCTCACCAAGTTCATGGCGCCGACCAGCGGCAGGATCGAACTGCTCGGCCACGACATCACCCGAACATCACCGGCCAGGGTTGCGCGGATGGGTCTGGTGCGCTCGTTCCAGATATCGGCGATTTTTCCGCACCTCAGCGTGCTCGACAATGTGCGGGTCGCCCTGCAGCGGCCGGGCAGGCTCAGCGTTCAGTTCTGGCGCTCGCTCGCGGCGCTCGATCGGCTGACGCCGCGCGCCGAGGAACTGCTGCGGTCTGTCGGTCTCGACGACGCCAGGAACAGGCTCGCCGGCGATCTTTCCTATGGCAGGAAACGCGTGCTCGAGATCGCCACGACCCTGGCGCTCGATCCGAAAGTGCTGCTGCTGGACGAGCCGATGGCCGGCATGGGGCACGAGGACGTGGCCACGGTTTCCGACCTCATCCGCTCGGTGGCCAGGGATCGCGCCGTGCTGATGGTCGAGCACAATCTGACTGTTGTGGCCGATCTTTGCGACTGGATAACGGTCATGCAGCGCGGCGAGGTGCTTGCGGCCGGCGACTACGCCACCGTCAGCCGCGACGAACGCGTCAAGGTCGCCTATATGGGCACCGCCGATGACTAGTGCTGCACCTCTGCTTGCAGTCAGCGGTCTCAACGCCTGGTATGGCGAGGGCCATGCGCTGCACGGCGTCGATCTGGAGGTGTTTGCCGGCGAGACGGTCACGCTGCTCGGCCGCAACGGAGTCGGCAAGACGACGACGCTGCGCGCCATCATGGGGCTGATCCGCAAGCGAACCGGCCGGATCACTTTCGATGGCAAGGACCTGATGCGGCTGCCGCTGCACCGCACCGCCCATCAAGGCATCGGCTTCGTGCCGGAGGAACGCGGCATCTTCGCCACGCTGACCGTCGACGAGAATCTGATCCTGCCGCCGGTCGTCGCCGAGGGCGGCATGAGCGTCGAGGAGATATTCGATCTCTTCCCCAATCTGAAGGAGCGCCGCAACAGCCCCGGCACCAGGCTGTCTGGCGGCGAACAGCAGATGCTGGCCATCGCGCGCATGCTGCGAACCGGCGTGAAAATGCTGCTTCTCGACGAGCCGACGGAGGGTCTCGCTCCCGTCATCGTGCAGCGCATCGGCGCGTTGCTGGCGACGTTGAAGAAGCGCGGCATGACGATCCTGCTGGTCGAGCAGAACTTTCGTTTCGCCAGCCGTGTCGCCGACCGTTTCTATCTGATGGAGCACGGCAAGGTCGTGGCGGGGTTTCCGGTCGGCGAGCTGCCGGACCGCATGACGCTGCTGCACGAAGTCCTGGGTGTATGATGGCGCCATGACGATGATCTTCGGAATCCCCGTTCAGGCCTTCCTCGGCCAGTTGCTGGTCGGGCTGATCAACGGCTCGTTCTACGCCATGTTGAGCCTGGGTCTGGCTGTCATATTCGGCCTGCTGCGCGTCATCAATTTCGCCCATGGCGCCCAGTATATGCTCGGCGCCTTCGTCGGTTATCTGCTTCTCACCCATCTCGGCATCGGCTATTGGCCCGCGCTGATCCTTGCGCCGCTGATCGTCGGCATCTTCGGCATCGTGGTCGAGCGCCTGGCGTTGTCGAGGCTGTACGATCTCGATCCGCTCTATGGCCTGCTCTTCACCTTCGGTCTCGCGCTCGTGCTCGAAGGCATATTCCGCTACTACTACGGCGTCTCGGGAAACCCTTACGCCGTGCCGCCGCTGCTTGCCGGAGGCACCAATCTCGGCTTCATGTTTCTGCCCAACTATCGCGGCTGGGTGGTGGTCGCCTCGCTGATCGTCTGCTTCGGAACCTGGGCGCTGATCGAGAAGACCAGGCTCGGCTCCTACTTGCGCGCGGCAACCGAGAACCCCCGTCTCGTCCACGCTTTCGGCGTCAACGTGCCGTTGCTGCTGACCCTGACCTACGGCCTCGGCTCCGCGCTTGCCGGGCTTGCCGGAATTCTGGCCGCGCCAATCTATCAGGTGAGCCCGCTGATGGGTTCGGACCTCATCATCGTCGTCTTCGCGGTCGTCGTGGTCGGCGGCATGGGATCGATCCTAGGCGCGATCGTCACCGGCTACATGCTCGGCCTTGCCGAAGGCCTGACCAAGGTCTTCTACCCCGAGGCCTCCAACCTCGTGGTCTTCGTCATCATGGCCATCGTGCTTTTGGTCCGGCCGGCCGGCCTGTTCGGAAGGGACGCCTGACATGTCGGAAGGGACATCTGGGATGTCGGAACGGACATCTGATATGGCCGACCTGACGCTTCGCGAAACGCAAGCCAGGACCTCGGCACGGCTTGAATGGACGCTGGTCGGGCTAGGCATCCTGGCGCTGCTGGTGGCGCCTTTCCTGGTCTATCCGGTCTTCCTGATGAAGATGCTATGCTTTGCGCTGTTTGCCTGCGCGTTCAATCTTCTGCTTGGCTATACGGGGCTGCTGTCGTTCGGCCATGCCACCTTCTTTGGCGGCGCCGCCTATTTCACCGCGCATGCCGTCAAGGTCTGGGGCTGGCCGCCGGAAGCCGGCATCCTGCTCGGCATGTCGGGCGCGGCCGTGCTCGGTCTTGTCATGGGCTTTTTCGCCATTCGCCGGCAAGGCATCTATTTCGCCATGATCACGCTGGCGCTGTCGCAGATGTTCTTCTTCTTCTGCGTGCAGGCGCCCTTCACCGAAGGCGAGGATGGCATTCAAGGCGTGCCGCGCGGCATGCTGCTCGGCGTCCTCGACCTGAACGTCTCGCTGAACATGTATTATTTCGTGCTTGTCGTGTTCCTGGTCGGCGTCTTCGCCATCTGGCGCATCGTCAATTCGCCCTTCGGCATGATCCTGCGCTCGATCCGGGAAAACGAGAACCGTGCCATTTCGCTGGGCTATTCCGTCGCCAACTACAAGCTCGGCGCCTTCGTCATGTCGGCGGCACTGGCCGGGCTGGCCGGCTCGCTCAAGGCGATCGTTTTCCAGTTCGCCACGCTCACCGACGTCACCTGGCAGATGTCGGGCGAGGTGATCCTGATGACGCTTCTCGGCGGCATCGGCACCATGGTCGGGCCGATCATCGGCGCAAGCCTGGTCATCGGACTGGAAAACACCCTTGCCACCTCGGGTTTTCCGGTGACTATCGCCACCGGGCTGATCTTCATGGTGTGCGTGCTGATCTTCCGGCGCGGCATTGTCGGCGAATTTTATGCGCGGCTTCTCAAGCGGACGGCAAAGGACTGATCAGCTCCAGATCGATCGGACGCGGTGAGCGGACCCGCCCGCACTCGCCACATCATGACGCCGGGCTCCATGGACAACCGCTGGCCTCGCATTCTACAGAGCGGCTGTGGGCACGCGCGACATGAGTCGGACGCGGGCGGTTGTTTCAATCCAAAGGGAAGAGCATGCACATTCGGTCGATGATGATAGGGGCAGCTGCCCTGGTGGCAGTTGGGACGTTCGCTGTGCACGCGCAGGCCGAAGACTTCGAAAACATCGTGCTGTCCGCAAGCAAGGACGCAAAAGAGACTCAGGCGACATTTGCGCCGGATACGGCCAGCATCTTCCTCTCCGCCGATCTGACCGACGCGGTGGCCTCGGGATCGAAGCTCACCGTGAGCTGGATTTCGGTGGATTCGGGCGGTGTCGCGCCGGCGAACTACAAAATCGACGAGGTCAGCTTCGAAATCGGCATGATCGAAAACCATGTCGACTCCTCGGTGACCAAGCCGGATGCAGGCTGGCCGGTAGGCACCTATCAGGTGCAGATCGCCGTTGACGGCACGGTGAAGGAATCGGTCGACTTTTCCGTGAAGTGACCGGGGCGCGCTGCCCCTGCTCCACGAGTAGGGCGTCGCAGCCTGTCACCGACTGTGGCGCGAGAAGAACGCGCCTCGCGGCCAGGCGAAGCGGGTCCGAATATTCTGTGCGGCTTCTTTAGAAAGCTATACACCTCGATCAAATTAATGCGACCGCTTGAGACCTGGGGCAATCGCGACAATCGCCCTATCGGAACGGGTGAGCAGTGCCATGGGCAAATCGTGATGCGCGCATTCTTTCGATTGGTTGCCGTTGTGATCGTGGCGTCCGGCGTAACCGGTTGCACCAGCATTTCCTACTACGCGCAATCCGTGAACGGTCATCTGCAGATCATGACGGCGCGCAAGGATGTCGGAAAACTGATCGAGGATCCGTCGACGCCGAAGGCATTGCGCGCTCGAATGGCATCGGCGAGCGCCATACGACAGTTTGCGACAGATAAACTGGCGCTGCCCGACAACAATAGCTACCGCAGCTATGTTGATATCGGTCGGGACTCGGTGACATGGGCCGTCTTCGCCGCGCCGGAATTCTCGCTGACGCCGCGAACATGGTGTTTTCCCGTTTTCGGCTGCGTGCCCTACCGGGGATATTTCTCCAGGAAGTCTGCGACTGAAACCGCTGTCGAACTTCAAGGACAGGGCATGGACGTCTATGTGACGGGCATCACGGCATATTCCACGCTTGGCTGGTCAAGTGATCCGCTGCTAAGCACGATGCTCGGACAGGATGAAACCTATCTTGCAGGGCTGGTTTTCCATGAACTGGCCCACCAGCGCGTCTACGTGCACGACGATACCGCATTCAATGAGGCGTTCGCTGTCGCCGTCGAAACGACCGGCGTGAAAAAATGGCTGCGCGCCGCTGGCAATACCGCCGCATTGCGCCGCTACGAGGCTGCCCGGAGGCGCAAAGCTGAATTTCTTGCGCTTGTGTCGCAGGCCCGGGACGAGTTGACGCAAGTCTATTCCAACTCCGGCACCTCGGAGCAAAAGCTGGCCGCAAAGACGGCCGCGATTGAACGGCTGCGGATGCGCTACCGACACATGCGCGACAGGCGCTGGGGTCGATACCGGGGATACGATGCCTGGTTCGCTACCCCAATCAACAACGCAAAGCTCGCCGCGACTTCCGTTTATAGCGATCGGGTGACCGCTTTTCTCCACCTGTTCGATCTGTGTTCGGGCGACTATGTCAGGTTCTATGCGTCGGTTCGACAGATTGGCGCACTGGACGAAGCTCACCGCGCCGAAGCACTTGCGGGGGCAGATAGCTGTTACTGAGGCGATTAAATGTGAAGGCCCGAAGCATCACTGTTATGAATTGTTTTGGTGAATGCGCCGGTTATGCACTCGGCAGCCGATGGAAGACCGTGAAACGGTGAACTGCTCTAGTCCGAAAACCTCACGCTGACGCCGCGCTGCCGAAAATAAGCCTGCATCAACTTGCGGCCCGAGCGGTTGTTCTGCGCCAACTTGGTCGGATCGAACACCGCCTGTTTTATCCCCTCTCGTGTCAGCGCGGCCTTAAGCGTCGCGATATGTGCGTCGATGTCGGCATTGTCCGCTCGGAGCGAGGCATAGATGTTTTCAGTCGCCTCGGCCACGGTCATTTCGCTCATCGGTGTCGTCCCTTGGTTGGTTTGGGCGGCGCTTAGCACAGATTCGCGGTTCCGCCGATACCGATAAGACCCGGCAGTACACAGCGCCCGTCGCGAAAGCGAACCGTTCCCTATGGGGCTTCGTAGAGTTCCAGCGGCAATCCATCCGGATCCCTGAAAAAGGTAAACCGTTGGTCTGTATATGGGTCGATCCGGATTGGCTCAACGGCAACGCCTGCGGCTTCCAGGCGCATGATTACGGGATCAAGGCTCGCCACGGCAAATGCCAGATGTCTCAGGCCTGTCGCCTCTGGATGGGACGGCCGCATCGCTGGTGCAGGGAAGGAGAACAATTCCAGTTGGACCGACCCGATCCGCAGATCCGCCTTCCATGACTGCCGCTCTTCCCGATAGACCTCCCGGATCAGATCGAGGCCTAGGAGTTCGACGTAGAACCGTCGCGACCGGTCGTAGTCGGTGCAGATCAGCGCGACGTGGTGAATGGCGTTCAGCATGCTACTCCAAGCCCGCCCTCACCCATAACACCCGCGCTCCACCGCCAGCCGCCGCACCAGTGCCAGCACGGCATCGATGGTGGGGGTTGGCTTGTCCGTTAGCCGGCCAAGTTCCTGGACTGCGGCCACCAGCGCGTCGATCTCCATCGGCCGGCCGCGCTCGAGATCCTGCAGCATCGAGGTCTTGTGCTCACCGACATCGCCTGCGCCCTTGATGCGCCGGTCGACCGCTATGGGAAAACGCACGCCTAGGCTTTCGCCAATCGCCTGCGCCTCCAGCATCATGGTGCGGGCCAGCGTGCGGGTGCCATCGTCGGCAACGATCGCCGCCAGCGTGCTGCCGGTCAGCGCGGAGATCGGGTTGAAGGAAAGATTGCCCCACAGCTTGACCCAGATCTCGCTGCGTATGTCGTCGCGCACCGGCACCTGCAGGCCGGCCTTGACCATTTCCTCGGCCAGAAGTGTAACCCGTTCGCTGCGCTCGCCGGAGAGTTCGCCGAGCGAGAAGCGCTTGCCCTCGACATGACGGATGAGCCCGGGCGCATCGACTTCGACGGCGGGATAGACGACCGAGCCGATGACGCGCTCCGGCCCGATCCGCTGCCAGATCGCGCCGCCCGGATCGACCGCGCTCAGCCTGGTGCCTTCGAGCGGCCCGCCAACGCCATGGAAGTACCACCACGGCACGCCGTTCTGCATGGTGACGACCGATGTGTGGTCCCCAAGCAGCGGCGCGATCTGGTCGAGGGCTGACGTGAGGGAGTGAGCCTTCAGCGCCAGCACGACATAGTCCTGGGCGCCAAGTTCCTCTGCCTTGGCGGCGGCCCGGACGGGGACCGAAATTTCCCGGCCATCCTCGATCAGGCGCAGGCCATTTGCCTTGATCGCTTCCAGATGGGCGCCGCGCGCGACGATCGAAAGATCGGTCCGCCCAGCCATGGCAAGCTTGGCCGCGAGATAGCCGCCGATCGCGCCGGCGCCGAAGATGGTGATCTTCATCGTCAAAGCCCGAGTTTGGCGGCGAGGCCGATGCGCTGCAATTTGCCGGTCGCGCCCTTGGGGATCTCGTCCAGGATCAGGATTTTGCGCGGCACCTTGAAATCGGCAAGCCGCGTCCCGGCATAGGTGCGGATGTCGCCCTCGGTGGCACTAATGCCGTCGCGCAGCACAACCGCTGCCGCCACCTCCTCGCCAAGCTTGTCATGCGGCATGGCGAAGGTGACGACCTGCGCCACCGCCGGATGGTCCATCAGCACATCGTCGACCTCGAGCGGCGAGATCTTTTCGCCACCGCGATTGATGATCTCCTTGAGCCGTCCGGTGACCCTGAGATAGCCGTCCTCGTCCAGCATGCCCTGGTCGCCGGTGTGGAACCAGCCATGTGCGAACGCCGTGGCGTTGGCATCCGGGTTCTTCTCGTAGCCATCAGTCACATTGGGGCCGCGAATGACGATCTCGCCGGTCTCGCCGGCTTTGAGCAGCCGCCCGTCGGGCGCCATCACAGCCACGTCCGGCCCGGCGGAGGCACCGACGCTGCCCGGCTTGCGCTGGCCCGGCGGCAGCCGGTTCGACGCCATCTGGTGCGCGGCCTCGGTCATCCCGTAGGATTCGATCACCGGGCAGCCAAAGGTCGCTTCCAGTTCGGCCATCACTTGCGCCGGCAGCGACGCCGAGGACGAACGGATGAAGCGCAGACGCGCCGCTGCCAGCACCTCGGCATTGCGCGCTGCGCGCGGCAGGATCGCCTGATGCATGGTCGGCACCGCCGTGTACCAGCTCGGCCGCGCCTCGCCCAGCCACTGGAAGAAGCGCAGCGCGTTGAAGCCGGGCGTGCAGTAGATGCTGCCGCCTGATGCCAACGACGACAGCACGGCCGCGATCAGGCCGTGAATGTGGAACAGCGGCATGATGTTGAGGCAACGGTCATCGGCCGTCAGGCCAAGCGTCGCGCCGATATGGGCGGCCGAGGCCGCGATGTTGGCATGGCTGAGCGGCACCAGTTTTGGACGCGATGTTGTGCCGGAGGTATGCAACAGCAGCGCGATGTCATCATCCCGCGCCATGTCGGGCGCTGCCGGCGGTCCGATCGCTAGGCCCTCGATGGCAAAACTGCCGGCGGGTGTGTCGGGCTGCACGACAAGCCGCAGCACGCCGATGCCGAGGCGTTCGGCCACCGTCACCGCCGGTCCGGTCTCGCCCTCCGCGACTAGGATCGCCTTGGCGCCGATGTCGGTCAGGTAGAAATCAAGCTCGTCGGCCCGGTAGGCGGGATTGAGTGGCGCCGTCGAGGCGGCGGCCGCCACGGCGACGAAGGCGGTGGCCATCTCCGGCCCGTTCGGCAACACGATCGCCACCCTGTCGCCCCGGCCGATGCCGCGCGCATGCAGCTGTTTCGCTGTGTCGGCGATCAGGTCGCGCAAACCGCCATGGGTGAGCGTCGCCCTGTCGGGGGCCAGGATCGCGGGCGCATCATCGGTGCCGGCGGCGAGACGACGGGAGAGGTCTTTGGGATTTGCAATATTGGCCATGATCACCGGTTGGATTCCGAACGAGTATTGGCGGGAGCCTCGCTAACGGGCTTGCCTCGATATGGATACGCCATTGGACAACGGATCGCCTCAGTAGCCAAGCGCCAAACCATCCTTGCGCGGATCGGAGGCGCCGGTCAGCGTCCCTTTCTCCCAGTCGATCAGCACCACCTGTCCGCCGCCAAGCGGATGATGCGGTTCGGTGATGCGGTGGCCGCGCCGGCGCAGACCGTCGATCGCCTCGGCGGGCACGCTGCGTTCGGCCTCCACTGTATCATCATTGTAGAACACCCGCGGGGCATCCAGCGCCTGCTGCGGGTCCATGCCGAAGTCGAGCATGTTGGTGAGCAGGTGGACATGCCCGAACGGCTGGTAGCCGCCACCCATGACGCCGAACGGCATCACGACATGGCCGTTCTTCGTCGCCATGCCGGGCATGATCGTGTGCATCGGCCGCTTGCCGGGCGCGATCGCGTTCGGGTGCGCCGGGTCGAGGCGGAAGCTCGAGCCGCGGTTCTGCAGCACGATGCCGGTCTTCGGGCTGACCACGCCGCTGCCGAACGAATAGTAGGTCGAGTTGATGAACGAGACGGCGTTGCGGTCGCGGTCGACGATGGAGATGTAGACCGTGTCGCTGCCGGGCAGGTCCACACGCGGCAGATGCGTCATGGCGCGGTCGCGGTCGATCTCGGCGCGCAGCCGGTCGGCATAGGCGCTGGAGAGAAGCTCTTTCACCGGCACCGGGACATGATCCTGGTCGCCGACGTAGCGGTCACGGTCGCGGTAAGCCAGCCGCCCTGCCTCGATCTCCAGATGCAGGCGCTCGGCGCCATTGGGGTCCAGCCCGCCAAGCTTGAAACCCGACAGCAAATTCAGCATCAAAAGCGCCGTCAGCCCCTGATTGTTCGGTGGCATCTGGTGGATGTCATGACCGCCATAGGAGGTGCTGACCGGCGTCACATAGTCGCCTCTGGTTGCCGCAAAATCCTCGGCCGAATGGAGCCCGCCCAATTCGTTGAGCCGGCGCACGATATCGTCGGCGACGGCACCTTCGTAGAATCCGGCGCGGCCATGCGTGGCGATGATGCGCAAGGTGGCCGCCAGTTCCGGCTGACGGTGGACGTCGCCGGCCTTCGGCGCTTTGCCGCCCGGCAGGAAGATGCGAGCTGCATGCTCGTCGGCCGACAGGTCGGTCTCCGGCTCGGCCCAGTCGAAGGCGACGCGGTCATGCACGACATAGCCGTTTTCGGCATAATGGATGGCCGGCGCCAGCGCTTCGGCAAGGCCCTTGCGGCCATGGTCTTCGAGCAGGCGGCTCCAGGCATCGACGGCGCCCGGCACGGTCACCGCGTGCGGGCCCTGCAGCGGGATGCGGTCGAAGCCTTTTTCCAGATACCAGTCGACTGTCGCCTTGGCTGGCGCCCGGCCTGAACCATTGAAGGCCAGCACATTGCCTTGCCCTGCCGGGCTATAGAGCACGAAGCAATCGCCGCCGATGCCGGTCGACTGCGGTTCGACCACCGCCTGCACCGCGGCGGCGCAGACGGCGGCATCCATGGCATTGCCGCCGGAGCGCAGCATCTCGATGGCGGCAAGGGTTGCAAGCGGATGTGACGTAGCGGCAACCGCCTCAGTGGCACGAACCGGCGAGCGGCCGGGAAACTGGAAATCACGCATTCTGTCTGGATATCCCCTAGTCACTTCTGCAAATTGGTCACTTCTGCGAATTGGTCATCTGAATCAATGCCGCCGCCCGAAGATCTGCGCAACCGACAACAGCACGACCGAGAGCACGATCAGGCAGGTCGAGATGGCGGCGATCGTCGGGTCGATCTGGTCGCGCAGCGCATTGAACATGCGGCGCGTCAATGTCGTCGTCTCGCCGCCTGAGATGAACAGCGAAACCACCACTTCGTCGAAGGAGGTGATGAAGGCAAACAGCGCGCCAGAGACGATCGAGAAGCGGATCTGCGGCATGGTCACCTGCCAGAACGCGGCGACACGTCCGGCGCCAAGACTGCGCGCCACCCGTTCCTGGTTCATGTCGTAGGAGCGCAGTCCCGACAGCACGGTCAGCACCACCAGCGGCAAGGCCTGCACCGTATGCGCGATGACCAGCCCGGTCAGCGTGTTGTTGAGCCCGATCCGCGCATAGAGGAAGAAGGTGCCGATGCCGATCAGGATCACCGGCACGATCAGCGACGCCGTCAGCAGCGCATTGATGGTGCCGTTGAAGCGCAGCGTGCCCCTGTTGATCGCGTAGGCTGCGGCGGTGCCGAGCTGTGTCGCGACGAGGACGGTCATGACAGCCACCTTGACCGAAACGATGGTCGCGTCTCGCCACTCCAGCGACTGGAAATAGGTCTGGTACCAGCGCAGCGACCATTGCTGCGGCGGGAATTGCAGCAGCGTCGAATCCGAAAACGACATGACGACGATGATGACCGACGGCGCGATCAGGAACAACAGCACGAGACCGCCGAGGCAGTAGAGCCACAGGCGTTGCCGGTGCGAAATAGGCAGGCCGATGTCCTCGCTCATCGTGAACTCCACACACCGGTGGCGCGCGCACCGAGCAGCCACTGGAACAGGCCGAGAAGCGCCAGTGTAACCACCAGCAGCACCACGCCGAGCGCGGCACCCGCCCCCCAGTTGGAATAGAGGCTGGTGGTCTGCTCCATGCGCATGGCCCACATGACCACCTTGCCGCCGCCCATCAGCGCAGGGGTGACGAAGAAGCCCAGGCACAGCACGAAAACGATGACCACGCCTGAGGCGAGCCCCGGAAGCGACAGCGGAAAGAAGATCTGCCGGAAGGTGGCGACCGGACCCGCGCCGAGGTTCATGCCGGCGCGCAGGCAATCGGTGTCGATCGTCTTCATCGAGGCGTAGAGCGGCAGCACCAGGAACGGCAGCAAGATGTGCGTCATGCCGATGACGACGCCCGACAGATTGTTGGCGAGCGACAGCGGCTGGCTGATGACGCCGAGGTCGATCAGCCAGCTGTTGATCAGCCCCTTGCGCTGCAGGATCACCAGCCAGGCATAGGTGCGCACCAGAACCGACGTCCAGAACGGCAGGATGACGAAGATCAGGCAGATCGACGCCGCCCGGCGCGGCAGTTGCGACAGCATGTAGGCCAGGGGATAGCCAAGCAGGACACAGGCGCCGGTGACGATGAAGGCGACCTTGAAGGTGGTGACGAAGGTCTTGATGTAGGAGGCCTGTTCGAAGAAGCGCGCATAATTGGCGGCGCTCAGCGCGCCGGCCTCGTCGAACAGCGACAGCCAGAACAACCAGCCGATCGGCACGATGATGATGGCAAAGACGAGGAGCAGGCTCGGCGACAGCAGCGCCATCAGCCGCAACGACTCGCGCCGTGCATCAGTGCGTAGCGCCTGCGTGTTCAACTCCCGGCCCGTACGGCTGCAAGTCTCTTCAATGAGAGTGGATTGCGCGCTCATCAGTCCGCCGCCACCAGGATCGTGTCCTGTGCATCGAGGCCGAGCCTGACCGGCTGGCCGGGAGCCGGCATTTTGGCCAGCACGTCGCTGCGGCAATAGTCGCGCAATGTCAGCTGGCGGCCGTCGCGCAGCATTGCGTAGCAGACGAAGCTGTCACCCTGGTAGATGATGTCGCTGAGCGTCGCATCGAGCACGTTGACGCCGTTTGCCGGTTCGGCATTTGCCAGCAGTCGCAGCTTTTCCGGCCGCACCACCATCAAGTGCTGGCCCGATGCAGGCGCCGGCGCTGCGGTGTGGATTCGTCTGTCCTCGTACCAGACCGACCCATTACGACACTCGACCGGAATGAAATTCGATTCGCCTATGAAGCCGGCTACGAACCGCGTCTGCGGCGTGGCGTAGAGGGTTTCGGGCCGGTCGAGCTGTTCGATGCGGCCGGCATTCATGACGGCAATGCGGTCCGACATGGTGATCGCTTCGCGCTGGTCGTGCGTGACATAGACCGTGGTCATGCCAAGCCGGCGATGCAGGCTGCGCAGCTCGATCTGCATATGCTCGCGCAGGCCCTTGTCGAGCGCCGACAGGGGTTCGTCCATCAGCACGATGCGCGGCTCGAACACGATGGCGCGCGCCAGCGCCACGCGCTGGCGCTGGCCGCCGGAAAGCTGGTCGACACGGCGCTCGCCCAGGCCCTGCAATTTCACCAGATCGAGCGCCTTTTCCACGCGCTCGGCCGTCTCTGCGGCAGCGACGCCGCGCTGCTTCAGCGGAAAGGCGATGTTGTGGAAGACGTTCATATGCGGAAACAGCGCGTAGTTCTGGAACACCATGCCGATGTTGCGCTTGTGCGGCGGCGTGGTGATGATCTCCTCGTCGCCGACCCTGATCGAGCCGGCATTGGCCCGCACAAAGCCGGCCAGGATCATCAGCAGCGTCGTCTTTCCGGAGCCGGAAGGCCCGAGCAGCGTCAGGAATTCGCCGGCCTCGACATCGAGGTTCAGGTCGCGCAGCACCGGCACGCTGCCAAATCGTTTCTCGATCCGGCGCATGCTGATCGGCAGCGCGGATGGCGCAATGGACAAGATCATCGTCTCCTAAGGGCTGAGGCGGCAGAAGCAGGGCGAAACGCCGCCCTGCCGTGGTTTGGGTTGCGGCCGCGGCCTATTGCTGGATCAGATTGTTGAATTTTTCCGTCGCCTCGACCAGATTGTCGCGCCAGAACTCGGGATCCTGCAGCACCTGCTTCTTGACGTTTTCGGGCGACGAATTGATGTCCTTGATCCGGTCCGGCGGGATCTTGCCGGTCTCGAAGGCCTTTTCATTCGCTGGCCCATTGTCGACATAGAGCGGCAGATTGGCCTGCAATTGCGGGCTGACGAACATCGCCAGCGCCTTCATGGCCGCCTCCTTGTTCTTGGCGCCTTTGGGAATGACCATGCAGTCGGCGGTCAGCACACCCTGGTCGAAGGAGAAGCTGATCGGCGCGCCTTCCTTCTTCAAGGTGCCGGCGCGGCCGTTCCAGATGCTCGCCATGTCGACTTCGCCGTCCTTGACCAGCTGCATGGCCTGGGCGCCGGAGGTCCACCAGGCGTCGACATGGCCGCGGATCTTGTCGACCGATTTCACCGCGCCGTCGATATCGACCGGATAGACCTTGTCGATCGGAATGCCCTCGGCAAGTGCGGCAACGCTCAGCGTTTCCGTGGCCTGGCTGCCGCTCAGCGCGCGCCGTCCCGGGAATTTCTCGACGTTCCAGAAATCGGCCCATGTCTTCGGCCCTTTGTCGCCGAAAACATCGGTCCGGTAGATGAGCACGACCGACGTGTAGGAAATGCCGACCCAGTCGTCATGAACCAGCTTTGGGTTGATGCCGCTCTTGTCGATGATGCCGTAATCGAGCTTCTCGAACAGGCCTTCCTTCGAACCGCGCGCGCATTCGTCGGCGCCCAATTCCGTGATATCCCATTTCACCGCATTGCCGGTCACTTGCAGCCGCACGTCGTCGAGGCCGTTGGTGGTGTCTTCCTTGATGGTGATGCCGAGCGCATCGGCGGTCGGCTTGAAGAACGCCTTGGTCTGCGCCTCCTGATAGGTGCCGCCCCATGAGGCGACGGTGATGGTGTCGCCCGCCATTGCGGGGGCAGCGAGCGAGGCCATGAGGCTCGCCATCGCAACAAAGCTAACGCTTTTGGTTCTGTTCATGTTTCGGCTCTCCAACCGGTGTTCCCATTTGTTTTTGATTTCGCATGCTATCTTGTATACAATTTTGAGTGTAGCCTAGCAGTCGATCTTGTCAACACTGACCGGCGCGATCGCATGAACGCGTTTCGTGCCGGACAAAGTGGAGGGGGACGGGCCTCGCCGGGCGTGGCAAATTACGCCGACTGCGGCTACAGCTATGCGTGTTCCGGCTGAAAGACCGGAGAAGTGGGAAGGGAATCTTGGCCAAGGAAACCAAAGATACGTTGCGCGACTCGGTCTATTCCTCGCTCAAGGCGATGATCGTGACCGGCCAGATTCCGCCGGGCTCGCGCGTCACCGAAAACGACATCGCCGTGAAGCTCAGTGTCAGCCGCACGCCGGTGCGCGAGGCCTTCAACCGCCTCGAGCGCGATGGGCTGGTCACCGGCAGGCCGCGCCAGGGCTATGTCGTCACGGAATTCGACATCAACATGTTCCGCGAGGCCTTCGAGATCCGCGAGCTGCTAGATGGCCATGCGACGGAACTGGCAGCAACCGCTGCTACGGAACAGGACAAGGCGCGGCTGCGCGCCATGCTGGCCGAATGCGAGCGCCTCGCCGCCATTCCGGAACGCACCAACAGGGAAAAATTCCAGGAGCTGGAAGTCGGCATCGACCTGCATCGTGTCATCGCCGAAATCAGCGGCAATGTGATGCTGCACGGCATGCTGTGCGGCATCCTCGATAAGTGCCAGCATTATGTCTGGACCGAGCTGCTGTGGCTGGACGAATGGAAGATTGCCCGCGACGAGCATGCCGAAATCGTCGACGCCATCTGCGCCGGCGACGCCAGCCGCGCCGGCACCCTGGCCCGTGCCCATGTGCGCGGATCGCGCGACAATGTGCTGCGCTTGCTGCAGGCCAAGTCGGACTATCGGAATTTTCTCGCCAAGGCGTCGTGACATTGGGGCGTTCGCGGCATTCCGTATCGCTGCACGAGGCAAATAAGTCGCACGCCGGTACGATCGCCCATTCTCATTCCACCTTTTGCCGAAACTTGGAATGGCAGCTTGAGCAATCCTGGAGGATAAGATGCAGGAGATGCTCCGCTGGCAATCTGGTCGGATCCGCTTGCGTTGCCTTCAGCCGCTTGCCGAGCAGACTGCCCCCGTCCATTGACGTCATTGCGCCCATGCGCATGTCGCCGGTGATCTGGGCAGGCGCTGCTTCGGCCTTGGCTGCCAATGCACCGGCGAGCCCGCCAATGTGGTTGGCGAGTGCCTCGAATTCTGACCGCGCCTGGTCGATTTCCGTTTTGGCGCCCGACGGCGCGCCCAGCGTGCTCGCCGGGAATTCGGCCATCAGGGCGGGGCCGGTACGGGCGCCGAGCGCCTCGGCCGCCGCCTTGAAGCCGGCAGCGTCATAAGCGCGCTTGCCGTCGAACATCTCCGCGATGGTTTTCGCCGCCGCCGCCATCGCCTTCATCGAAGCCTGCCGTTCGGCCACGATCCCGTCACCCGAGGCGACGGCCTGCGGCGAGGAGAGGCTCAGCGAACTGACCAGCGCCAGTATCACCGTCCTGGACGCGATGCCGGCCTTCATGACATGACGTCGAGCATGCCCATCATGCCGAGCTGCTCGTGCTCGAGGATGTGGCAGTGATACATGCGCCGCCCCGGCCTATCGTGGCACAGCAGGAGCCGCACCGTCTCGCCGCGCGCGACGTTCACCGTGTCCTTCCAAGCGAGATAGGGCGGCTTGGACACCGCGCCGGCACGCTCGTGCTCGATGACCTGGAATTGTGTGCCGTGGACGTGGAAGGGATGGTCCATGTCAGCCTGGTTGACGATCTCCCACAGCTCGGTCTCGCCGGCCCTGGCGACGAAGTCGACGCGTCCCATGTCGAAGGGCTTGCCGTTGATCAGGAAGCTCATCTCCATGCCGGTGGGATTCATCGCCATGGTTTCCGTCAAGACGAGCCGCCGGCTGACGATAGGGGCGGCGAGCGGTGAGATCGGCCGCAGCCTCGCCGGCAGCTGCCGCACCCCCTCGGCTTCGGTTTCCGAGACATCGACCGTCAGCAGCGTCAGCCCTGCATCGGCCGGGCGGCCGGGGCCCATCCAGCCACGGTCGTAGTCGAGCGTATACAAGGTAATGGGACCGGGCCTGTCGAAGGATGCCACCAGCTCGATGCGCTCGCCCGGACTGAGCAGGATCTCATCCGCCGCCACCGGCGCCGCGAGCAGCCCGCCATCCGTCCCGATGACGGTCATCGCTGCGCCGTCGAAGGCGAGCCTTAGAAAGCGTGCATTGGTGGCGTTGTAGAGGCGTAGGCGTCGCTTGACGCCTTTTGCCACCGAGAGCCTGGGGTTTTTCTGACCGTTGACCAGCACGTGGTCACCAACACGGCCGTTCATCAGATCGCTCGTGCTGTTGCCCGGTATCGAGCCATCGGCGGCAAGTCTAAGGTCGGTGAACATCAGCACAGTGTCGCCATATTCGGCCGGGACGGGATCGGCTTTGGCCTTGACGACGAAGGCGCCGGCAAGCCCGCGATAGACCTGCTCTGCCGTCCTGCCGTGCGGGTGCGGGTGATACCAATAGGAGCCCGCGGAGCCTTCCGGCAGCTCGAAGGTGTAGACGCGCTCGGTGCCCTCCGCAACCGGGTCCATCGGATTGCCATCCTGGTCGGCGGGCACCGGCATGCCGTGCCAGTGGATGGTGCTCGCCTTGTTATCGATGCGGTTGGCAAACACGATCTCGACACGATCGCCCTCGAAAGCCTCGATCAGCGGCCCCGGGCTCATGCCGTTATAGGCAAGGATCGGAGTGTCGCGCCCCTCGGCGAACCTGGCGATGGCAGGTTCCGCCGTCAGCCTCGCCTTGAACAGACCTGGCCGGCCGGCTTCGTTGGCGAGCACCGGCAGGTCGCGCAAAGCCTGGCCGTCGGGCAGGGTGACCGCGTCTTGCCCCATCGCGGCCATGTCGTGGCCGGCATGGCCGCCCATATCCCTGCCGGGCATGGACATATCGTCCATCTTCGTCTGCGCCAGCACGCGTGGGCTCGTCAGAACCGTCGCCAGGCCTGCCGCCAGAAATCGGCGTCGATGCATTTCTTCGCTCCTTGCTTCCCGATGAAAGGCCCGCCGGAAGGCCTCGCGCGACCCTAAGGGTTCCAGTGGCTGGAAGGTCAAGCGAGATAGTCGACACGTACGGGATCGTATCGGCCGCGACCGCGTTCATTCGCAGTTGGCACAACTTTCCATACGAGCCGCGCTACGCGCGAAGTAGTGTGAATCTGAACCCGCTATTCCGATAGTGAATGACCTGTCGTTCCGGCGAAGCGCCTTTGAGCCTTCAGCCTTTGCGCTCCTGAAGGCTGTTGCCGCCATCGACCACCAGCAGGCCAACGATGCGCAACCTTTCTGGATTTGAGCGAGCCGACCCTTTGGGCGATGCGAACTGGGCACCGATCGTTGTTGTGGGCAAGGGTGATCGAATGGTACCGAGCGGTGCGGATCGCCAACATCGTTAACTTAGCGATGGAGAGCTCAAAGGAACCTCGAACAGCAGGCTGTGAGCGACCACGCCTTGCGTCCGCTTGTGGCGCCCGCAGCGGACATGCCCCTCAATACAGGGCGGACCGATGCTTCTACGCCAGGGAACTGCCCCTTCTTGCTTACGAGAACATCTCGCGGTCCTTGATCCGTCGCACGTCGGTATAGTCCCTGAGCCACCACGCATCCTGCCCGGCCGCCGGCGGCAGCTTCAGCTGCAGCTTGGTACCGGCAGTCTTGGCTTCCTGCTGCGCTATGCGGAAGTGGTAGTGGTCGAACGTCCGCAGCGCTTCCACCATATAGGACACGGCAATCCGCCGGTCCCGGGCGAGGATCAGGTTCTCGCCATTCGTAACGTCGGCCGCCTTGGAGAAGTTGTAGGAGCCAAGATAGACACGTGCGCTAGGCTTGTCGAAGTCGATCACCACGAACTTGTGGTGCATGCGGTTGCCGCTACCGCCCACCGGCTCGGCCTTGAACGGCGCCGGGGTTCTGCCCTTCAGTAGCGCGGTGGGAAACACCGCCGGTGGGTTGCCGTCCGGCTTCTGCACATCAAGCCCGCCGACCTTCTTGTCGGAAATGCCGTAGACGAAGCGCGCGTCGTTGTCCCGCACCCGTCCCACCGCATCGCGGATTGCCCCTGGCGTCTGCCACAGGAACGCCAGCGAGAACAGCAGGCTCGATTTCGTAGCGTCTATGTCGTCGGCGATCTTGCTGAGTTGCGCGTTGGCCGCCGCATGCGGCGAAAACGTCGCCTTGACCTCCACGCCGGCGATCCCCAGGTCGCGCCAGCTTGCCGATCGGCTGGTGCCGAATCCGGTTTCGGCCCAGAAATCCTCGAACGCCTCGCGGAACACCTGCACCGGCGCGGCGCCGGTGAAGATCATCGCGTTGTTCGACTGCACGTAAAAGCCGCGCCAGCTGAAATTGGTCGAGCCGCCGATCGCCTTCTTCACTTGGTTGCCATCGACCACGATCATCTTGTTGTGCTGCAGCTTGCCCATATTTTGACGCTTGACGTTGGCGGCGCCAGCCGAGGCGATGAGAATATCTGCCGACTGCGTCTCGCCCGAATGCGCCTCACCGTGCTTGCCGTCGTCGTCGATAATGATCTTGAGTCGCGGCCCCAGCTGCCGCAGCCGGTCGACGAACCCCTTCTCGCTGAGGTCATAGGCCACGATGCAGACCTTGGCGCTCGCATCGCCGATCGCCTCATCCAGCGTCTCGTAGATCGCATGCCGCGCCTCGAACCCCATCCAACTTAACGCCTGTTCCGTCTTTGGGTGGGTCGGAGTAAACACCAGCCCGTCGTCGGCATCTTCTGGCAAGAGGGTCGAGATCGGCCCAAACTGATCCCAGCGGTCGACGAAGGCCTGCGATGAGACGAAGCCCCGCGTGAACGCCACGTTGAGCGCGCCGGGATAGGTCTCGCGCCGGAGTTCGATGTCCGCAGTCTGCGGCTCGCCATAGCTCAGCAACTGCCTGTCGTCCATGAACACCGGCGTCACCACGTAGGTGTAGTCACCGGGGATCTCGGCATTAAACGGAAAATGCACCCAGCGAAACTTCTGGATCGGCGATAGCCGCGACGACAGTTTGTTGGGATTGACCGCACCCGCCGGCCCCGGAAAGGCGATCCGGTTAGGCACCGCAAAGAACCGCGTCTCGTTTGGCACGCGGTACTCGATGGCGAACCCGACAAAATCTCGCGGCGGCTGTCCGTTGCGCCAGTTCATCGCCAGCAGCGCCATGCCGTCGCCGCGATGCACTTTCAGCGCGAACGGCGCCGATGCATTCTTGCCCGCAACCTGAAACTCCCCGGCCATTCCGCTGCCCCCATAGCACAAACGGTCGCCCGCCACCGCGGCAGGTTGCACCCTCAGAACGAAGCTCTTTTAATCGTGAGTAAGTAAGGGTAGAGAACTGAATGCTATCACGATGGAACGTGAAATAAAAGTATCGTTACGAAGGTTTTGCGGTTGGGCTATCGACATAGCCGTAAGGAGTAATAGTCAATATAATACTGGCAGATAGCAGACCATAGCGTGCGTGCTATGATGCCGTCGCATTCAATTTTGGAATTGTCCCCTTGAGAGAAGTCCCCCGCTGAAAGGGCCTCAGTCCTTCGATGGCTTGTCAAGGCTGCAGCTTCGACACACACAAGATGCGTTCTGCTTGGACCGTTATCGAAGATGTAGAACATAAGCCGAAATACTTGGCCTTCAGCCCTTGCGTTCCTGAAGGCTGTTGCCGCCATCGACCACTAGCAGGGCGCCGTTGACATAGCTGGCGCCTTCCGAGGCTAGGAACACCACCGCTGCGGCGACCTCATCCGGCCGTCCGGCTCGCGCCGGCGGCGTATGCAGGGCAGCCTGCCGCTCCATCTCGCTCGACGATCCCGTTTCGATCCAGCCTGGAGCCACGGCATTGGCCGTGATACCGCTTTTCGCCACTTCCAGCGCCAGCGTGCGTGTCAGGCCGACCATGCCGGCCTTGGCGGCGGAATAGGCTGATGTGCCTTCGAAAGACACCAGCGGCCCGGTGACCGACGCCACATTGACGATGCGCCCATAGCCCGCTTCGACCATCGCCGGCAGAAACGCCTTTGTGACGAGGAATGCCGTCTTCAGGCTGACGTCTATCCCCTGATCCCAGTCGGCCTCGGTCATGGCGAGAAACGCCTTATCGACCGATGGCGATGCCAGCGAGCCCATGCCGGCATTGTTGACCAGTATATCGACCGCACCGACATCAGCGCGCAGCCGCGCGACATCGGCAGCCTTGGTGAGATCGGCAATTACAGCGTTCGCATCAATGCCTTCGGCACTAAGCTCGGCGGCGCGATCCAACACACGCGCACTGGCACCGGTGAGGAAAACGGCATGGCCGGCACGGCCGAGCGGCCGCGCAACGGCAAAGCCGATGCCGTCGGCCGCACCGGCCCCGGTGATCAAAGCGCGTTTGATGGTGGAAGAAGGCATGGTCAAATCAGGCTCCGCTGGTTTCCGCCCCCGGTCTTACCACGCGCTTTGGGCAACAGCCCCGCGAAGACTTGGCTCTGCAACATTCCGCACCGCTTTGCGTTCTCTAAAAATCCGAAAGTCGAATCGAACGAACGGTGCATTGTGGCGATCGCACAGGCGTGGAGGAAAAAGGACGTGCCGGAGATCCAGAAAATATCCTTGTCCTCTGGCGGCGAGGTGGCTGTCCGGACGGCCGGCGACGTCTCCAAACCCGCGCTCGTCCTGCTGCATGGCTTCCCGAATTCCTCTCGGATGTTCAGCGACGTGATCGCCCGGCTCTCCGGCACCGTCTATGTCGTTGCACCCGACCTTCCCGGATTTGGCGCGTCCGATCTCCCCCCTGAGCCATCGTTCGATATGCTGGCCAACGCGATCGAAGAGCTGCTTACGCGTCTCAACGTGGGCCGCAGGTTTCTCTATTTGCATGATTTCGGCACTCCCGTGGCATTTCATCTCGCCATGCGCGCTCCGGAACTTGTAGAAGGCCTCATCATCCAGAATGCCAATGCCCACCGCTCCGGCTTTGGTCCGCAGTGGGCAGCCACATTGGACTTCTGGGCTGCGCCGAATGCCAGCAACGAGGAAGCCGCCACCGCCCATTTGACCCTTGAGGGAACCCGCGACCAGTACGTCGCCGGCCTGCCGCCCGAGATCGCGGCGCAGATCGATGCCGAGCGTTGGATTGAAGACTGGCGGGTCATGTGCCTGCCGGGGGCGGCTTGATCTGCAGAAGGCGCTCCTAGTCGACTACGGCCGATATGTCGACCGGTTCGGGGAGGTGGCCGACTACCTGGCGAAGCATCAACCCCGAGCGATGCTTCTTTGGGGTCGCCACGATGTCTTTTTCGATATTGCAGAGGTTCAGTCGTGGCTCATCGATCTTCCCCGGATGGAAGCTCACGTCTTCGACGCAGGTCATCTCCTTCTGGAGACGCAGGGGCCCAGGGCTGCCGAGTTGATACGGGAGTTCGTGGACGCAGGCTCACCCAGCCGTGTACTTGCGTAGGTCCGAGCAGGTCGAAGCATTGGCTCAAGCGCAATGTGAAATTTGGCGCGCCCGAAGAGATTCGAACTCCTGACCCCCAGATTCGTAGTCTGGTGCTCTATCCAGCTGAGCTACGGGCGCGCATCAGGCCATGTTTTCCATGACCCCGCGATCCGATCGTGAACGACCGGCCGCGACGAGACGTGTTCCCTAGCGACTGAATTTCCGAAAAGCAAGTCGATCCGGCAAAAGTTTTGTCACAAGTGCCCTGGCCGGTGATGACGGCCCGGATTCAGGCGCCCCGAAACGGTTCCGAAGCCGAGGCGGGTCCTCCTCAGTGGGAAGAAGCATCTACCTTGTAAGGCACGAGCGGCGGGCGACACTGCCCGGCCCGTCATGCCGGGCGGCGCAGGCCGTTGCTGCGGGCCTGGTCGAGCCGGACCGGCTGGTCGGGGATGGTGACGGCGAATGTGGTGCGTCCGCCGATGCTTTCGACCAGTTCCACTGTGCCGCCATGCGCCCGGATCAGCTCGTGCGCGATCGCCAGGCCAAGACCGGTGCCGCCGCTGCGGGCCGAGCCGCGGAACGCCGCGAACAGGTTCTCCCGCGCTTTGGCCGGCAGACCGGGGCCGGTGTCGCTGACGGCAATGCGGCTGACACTGCCCAGCCGCACGGCCGACACCGCCAGGCGGCGCACCAGGGCGCTTTCACTGTCTGCCGCCATGGCCTGCACGGAGTTCCGGCACAGATTGGTGAGCACGCGGAACAGCTGATCGGAATCGGCGTCCACCTCGAAGGTCGGTTCGACGGAATTGACGAACTCGATGCCCTGCCCGATGTCGAGCAGGCCGTGCACGTCCTCGACCAGCTGGCGCAGCCTCAAGCGTCGGCGCGCCGGTGGCGGCTCCTGCGTGCGGCCATAGGCGAGCACGCCTTCGGAATAGGAGACGGCACGGTCGAGTGCGCGCAGCAGTTTCGGCGCGAAGGCCTGCACGGTCGGATCCTTGACCTGGCGCAGGCGGTCCGACATCAACTGCGCCGAAGCCAGGATGTTGCGCATGTCATGGTTGATCTTGGAGACGGCAAGGCCGAGGTCGGCAAGGTGCTTCTGCTCGGAGAGCATTTTTTGCAGCCGCTCCTGCATCTGCGACAGCTCGCGCTCGGCAACGCCGATCTCGTCGGCGCGGGCGGCCGGATGGATGATGCGTCCAGGATCGTCGGGGGCTTCGGAAAAGGACAGCATCGAGCGCGTCATCGTCCGGATCGGCCCGATCATGATCAGGTCGATCGCGGCATAGACCAGCATGGCGGTGAACAGCGAGATCAGCAGCGAGACGAAGGCGACGTTGCGCGAATAGCGCAGCATCGCATTGCGCAGACTGTTGTCCGGCATGATCAGCTCGAACTCCTTGTCGGAGTCGCCGACCGGACCGAAAACGCGCAGCATCCGGTCACCGCCGAAAAACAGCGTGTCGAGCGCGCCGGTCATGCCCTTGATCATGCCGATGCTGGCGATATCGATATGTTCATCGACTTTCGGCGGCATTTCGGCCACCACCAGCAGCCGCGAGACGCCGCCATCGCGCACCGCGATCGCCTTGGCGCCGATTGCCATCAGCACGTCGTTCTGGGCCGTGCGCGACAGCGAGGTGGATTCACCTTGCACCAGCACGATCGACACCGCCGCGGCCGTGCTCAGCCGCTCCTTCAGCCAGTTCAGCCGGTAGCTGGCGATCCAGGGCAGGAAGATCAGCACTTCGGCTAGCAGCACGAAAACGATGGTCAGCAGCAGCAGCTTGGTCGACAGGCCGCGCGACAGCGGCACCGTGCGCACGGTGGTGGGCTCCGCCGCGCCGGTCCCTTCCTGCGCTTGTATGGTTTCGCTCATGCGGTCCATGTCTTCACAATCACTTGATCATCGCAGATTAGGCGATTACGGCTTTTTTGCCAATTTCATCCTTGGTCGGAAACATAAACCGGCCTGGACGACGCCGGGGTTTCGGCCCGACGACGCCGGATTGACTTCCAAAAGCCTTCTTTCTATAAGCCCGCACACGCTCGGGCCATTCGTCCCGGCGCGGTTTCGATCGCGCCAAAACCGGCCCGGCAAAGCTCCTGTTACACAGTGACAGAATCAAGAAGGGCCGCACCCCGCGGTATTAAAACAAATGAAGCGTACCTACCAACCGTCTAAACTCGTCCGCAAACGTCGGCACGGCTTCCGTGCGCGCATGGCCACCAAGGGTGGTCGCGGCGTCGTCGCAGCTCGCCGCAACCGCGGCCGCAAGCGGCTCAGCGCCTGAACGGAAGACGAGATCGTTGCCCGCAACCGGCAAGCCAGTGGGACCAAATCCCAAGCGGCTTCTGAAGCGCGCGGAATTCCTGGCCGTCCGTCGTGGTGAAAAGCGACGCGGGCGGCTTTTCCTCGTTGAAGTTCTCGACCGCGGCGACGGCCTGTCGCCGCGCGTCGGCTACACCGTCACCAAGAAGGTCGGCAATGCGGTTGTCCGCAACCGCGTCCGGCGGCGGCTGCGAGAAGCTGTGCGTACGCATGCGGCAAGTGACATGGCGCCTGGCAATGACTATGTGATCGTCGGGCGCGAAGACGTGCTTACCATTCCGTTCGGCCAGTTGAAGGCCGAACTCTCCCGCCGACTGCGCGGAACACGATAGGCCAAGGGCTTTCGATGGAAAACAACCGGAACTTCTTCATCACCATCGCGCTGTCGGTGCTGATCCTGGCGGTATGGCAGTATTTTTATGTGTTGCCGCGCAGCGAAGCCCAGCGCGAGGCGGCCCGCATCGAACAGCAGCGTGTCGAGGAGCAGAAGAAGGCCGAGGGCACCAAGCCCGGCACCGACACCGGAACGCCCGCCGCACCCGGCGCCATTCCGAATGCACCCGGCACCGACGCCGTGACGCCGGCCGGCCGCGAACAGGCACTGGCCACCACGACCCGCGCAAAGATCGACACGCCGAGCCTCGAGGGTTCGATCAACCTCACCGGCGCCCGTCTCGACGACCTCAAGCTCAAGCACTACACCGAAACGGTCGACAAGAACTCGCCCGAGATCAGCCTGCTCAACCCGGCAGCACTGCCCAATGGCTATTATGCCGAGATCGGCTTTGTCGGTAACGACAAGACCGGCGCGGTGCCCGGTCCCGAGACTGTATGGGCCGTCGACGGCAATGCGACGCTGACGCCGACAACGCCGGTCACGCTGACCTATTCGAACGACAAGGGCCTGACCTTCAAGCGCACCTTTTCCGTCGACACCAACTACATGTTCACGGTTTCCGACACGGTGCAGAATGCGGGCACGGCCGCCGTCTCGCTGTCCAACTACGGCCGCGTCACCCGTTTCGACAAGCCGCTCGTCGCCAGCACCTATGTGTTGCATGAAGGCCTGATCGGCTTCACCGGCACCGAAGGCCTGCAGGAACACAAATACGCGTCCATCGAAAAGGACAAGCAGGCCACGCCGGGCAAGTCGACCGATGGCTGGCTTGGCATCACCGACAAATACTGGGCGGTGACGCTGGTGCCGACGGAGAAGCAGCCGTTCCAGCCGCGCTACGCCTATTTCGAGGACGGCCGCCATCGCTATCAGTCTGACTTCCTGACCGATCCGATCACCGTCGATGCCGGTCAGTCGGCGACGGTGGAGAGCGAAATCTTCGCCGGCGCCAAGGAAGTCGCCAAGATCAATGCCTATGCGGAAGACCGCCACATCAAGCGGTTCGACCTGTTGATCGACTGGGGCTGGTTCCACTTCATCACCAAGCCGATGTTCTGGCTGATCGACACGCTCTACAAATTCTTCGGCAATTTCGGCCTGGCGATCCTCGCCACCACCGTCATCGTCAAAGCCATCTTCTTCCCGCTCGCCAACAAGTCCTATGCGTCGATGGCGAACATGAAGAAGGTGCAGCCGAAAATGCTCGAAATCCGCGAGAAATACGCGGACGACAAGATGAAGCAGCAGCAGGCGATGATGGAGTTGTACAAGACCGAGAAGATCAACCCGCTCGCCGGCTGCTGGCCGGTGGCGCTGCAGATCCCGGTCTTCTTCTCGCTCTACAAGGTGCTCTACATCACCATCGAGATGCGGCACGCGCCGTTCTTCGGCTGGATCCAGGATCTGGCGGCACCGGATCCGACCTCGATCTTCAACCTGTTCGGCCTCGTTCCAGTCACGCTGCCGCATATGCTGATGATCGGCGTCTGGCCGCTGATCATGGGCGTCACCATGTTCCTGCAGATGCGCATGAACCCGACGCCGCCGGACCCGACGCAGGCGGCCATCTTCACCTGGATGCCGGTCATCTTCACCTTCATGATGGCGGGTTTCCCGGCCGGCCTCGTTATCTACTGGGCCTGGAACAACACGCTGTCGATCCTCCAGCAGGGCGTGATCATGAAGCGCCAGGGCGCCAAGATCGAGCTGTGGGACAATCTGGTTGCGCTGTTCCGAAAGAAACCGTCGCCGGCAGAATAGCAGGCGTTGCCTCTGCGAAATCAAAAGCCCCGGTCAGTTCATTGCCCGGGGCTTTCTTGTCGGCGAGGCATCCCATTCCGACCGATTTCCAATCTGCGGCGAAACTTTGGCCTGACGCACCTCGTAACTGCGCTTTGCCATTCCCTGCGGCATGCGCTTCGGCACGCCTTTGCACAGGCCATGGATTGCGGCTACCGTGTTTTCGCGACGGCGGCAAGATACCCTTGCCAAGACGGCTTCCGGCGCAAAGGCGCCGGTGTTTGGGAGGCCGTTGCGGCAGACCGGGGTCCTGTCGGCCTCCACGGGGCCCCGGTTCTTTTTGCTTGGACTCGAAGATCTGTAGGGTTTGGCCTGTCGAGTCAGATCGACGCCGGCTGGTCCAGGAGATCGCTTCTTGGCGGCGCTGTCATCGACCTTGGCCTATGGCGACGGCAAATGAGCAAAGCCGCCATCGAAAGCTCGCTCGTCAGCCGATTGGTGCTATAGGGCGGATCACGCTATTTTGGACAGGCGCATGCGGATTTCGGATGCGCCTGGCGGCCATTTTTTTGACGGATCTCGACATGGACGGACCCAACCCCAACATCAAGCACCCGATCCCGATGCACACGCGTGTCGGGTTCCTCAAGGGACTGGTGAGCGCGCCGAACATCGAGATCGGCGACTTCACCTATTATGACGATCCCGATGGGCCGGACAAATTCGCCGAGAAATGCGTGCTGCATCATTATCCCTTCATTGGCGACAAGCTCATCATCGGCAGGTTCTGCGCCATCGCCGAAGGCGCGCGCTTCATCATGAACGGCGCCAACCACGCCATGTCCGGCTTTTCGACCTACCCGTTCAATATTTTCGGCCATGGTTGGGAAAAGGGTTTTGACCCGGCGACATGGTCCAAGGAAGTGCGCGGCGACACGATCGTTGGCAACGACGTTTGGATCGGCATGGAGGCGGTGATCCTGCCCGGCGTTACGATCGGCCATGGCGCCATCATTGCCGCGAAGTCGGTGGTCACGCACGACGTGCCGTCCTATGCGATCGTCGCAGGCAATGCGGCCAAGGTGGTGAAGATGCGTTTCGACGACCGGACGATCAGGCGGCTGCTGGCGGTGGCCTGGTGGGACTGGCCGGTGGACAAGATCAGCCGCAACCTCGATGCTATCCGGGGTGCCAATATTTCTCTTCTGGAGGCAGCAGCTTGAACGCTCTAAACAGCAGCACGATCGGCACCGACCTGTTTGCACGGGGGTGGATCTTCATTCGTGGCGTGCCGGCCATGAAGTTCCTGCCGCCGGAAGGACCGCCGGAAATAGCTTTTGCTGGCCGCTCGAATGTCGGCAAGTCGTCGCTGATCAACGCGCTGGTCAATCAGAAGGGACTGGCGCGCACCTCCAACACGCCGGGGCGCACGCAGGAGCTCAATTATTTCGTACCGGACGGATTTTCGGGAGAGGGTGCAGACCTGCCGCCCTTGGCGCTGGTAGACATGCCGGGCTATGGCTACGCCACGGCGCCGAAGGAGAAGGTCGACGAGTGGACCAAGCTCGTCTTCGACTATCTCAAGGGTCGCGTCACGCTGAAGCGGGTCTATGTGCTGATCGATGCCCGCCACGGCATCAAGGCCAAGGACGATGAAGTGCTGTCACTGCTCGACAAGGCGGCGGTGTCCTATCAGATCGTGCTGACCAAGACCGACAAGATCAAGGCTGCCGGCGTGCCGCGGCTGATCGAGGAGACGCTGGCAAAGATCAAGAAGCGGCCGGCGGCGTTTCCGTTCGTTCTGGCGACATCTTCGGAAAAGGCCGAGGGCCTCGAGGAATTGCAGGCCGCGATCGTGCTTGCCGCCAATGGCGGATAGAACAATTCCCAAGGAAGCGGATAGCGCTTTCCCCTGGGAAATTGCGCAGAAACAAAAGCTAAGGCTTGGCCTCGATGGCAATCGTCTTGTGGCCTTCTTCCGCCACGAGCCTTTCGGTGCCGTAAGCCTTCAGAAACATGCTGACGCCTGACGTGACGATGTGGTCGATCTCGTCCTGCGACGGGGCCTTGGTTCGGTAGGCGAAGATGCACTGGCGGAACAGACTGGCCAAGCACAGTTCAGTGAACTGATAGGCGGCGAGATCGACATCATCGATCCGCAGCAGGTCGCGCTCGATGGCAGCATTGAGAAAGGCCACGACCTTATCGTGACCGCGCTTGGGTCCGCGTTCATAAAAACGCGCGCCCATGTCGGGTATCCGGTCGGATGCGCCGATCACCGTGCGCTGTGCCTGGATGACCTTGGCTGATGTGATCTTGAGCGCCAGCACCTTGCCGAACTTCACCAGTGTCTGGCGAAGGTCGTCGGATTTCTCCAGCATGTCATACATGTTCTTGAAGATGCTGCCGCGCTCTTCCTCGATCAGCGCTTCGAACAGCTCTTCCTTGTTGGCGAAGTAGACATAGATCGTGCCCTTGGAGACACCGGCCTCGCGGGTGATGTCGTTCATCGACGCCGCTTCGAAGCCCTTGTCGATGAAGACACGCCGGGCGCCATCGATGATCTGGCTGCGCTTGACCGGGTCCTGTCCTGCCGCCGGGCGACCGCGGCGCAAGCTGTCCAGCAAATCGCCACACTGGTCGGTTTCGACGTTGGGCAGAGTCTCGGCCATAAAGGTCACACCTCGAAAATAATTCGAACCATCCGGTTCGATTGCACTTGATATGGTCCTCTTTACGCGCTATGTCAACGTCCAGATCGAACCGAACGGTTCAGTACTATTACATTAGAGAGATGTCATGTCCTCGAACGCATCAACGTCAGCCGAAGTCCGTCCCTTCCCCAACGCTAAGGTCGCGCCGGCGACGGAAGCACCTGAAATACCCACCCAGCCCGCGGTATCGCCGCCGCCGACAGAGGCTCCGGCCAAGAAGAAGCGCTCGGTGCGCTCCTTTCTGCTGCCGGTCATCGGCGTTGCTTTGTTGAGCGCAGGCGCCTGGTATGGTTACGATTACTGGACCACGGGCCGCTTCATGATCTCGACGGACGACGCCTATGTCCAGGCAGACATGGCGTTCATCTCGCCCAAGATTTCCGGCTATGTCGATCAGGTCAAGGTCAGCGAAAACCAGCTGGTCAAGGCCGGTGATCCGCTGCTCGTCGTCGATGATGGCGACTACAAAATAGCCGTCGCCCAGGCCGAGGCGCAGATCGCCACCTTAAGCAAGACGCTCGACCGTATCGACGCCCAGACCGACGCGGCGCGCGCCTCGCTGCAACAGGCGCAGGCGCAGAAGGTCGCCGACCAGGCCGCCGCCGACAATGCGGCCAAGATCGCGGCGCGCGCCTCGCAGCTGCTCAAGACGCATGTCGGCACGCAGGCGCAATTGGACGACGCCCAGACGGCGGTGCAGCAGGCCGATGCCGCCCTTGTCGGTGCCGACGCCCAGATCGCCGCGGCACAGGCCAATATCGGCGTGCTGCAGGCGCAGCGCGGTGAATCGGCAAGCACACTGGCGTCCTTGCAGCTCAGCCACGACAAGGCCATGCGCGACCTTTCCTTCACTGTGCTCAAGGCGCCCTATGACGGCGTCGTCGGCAACCGTTCCGTGGAGCAGGGCGATCTCGTCAGCCCCGGCCAGAAGCTCGCCGTCATCGTGCCTATGGACAAGCTCTACATCGTCGCCAACTTCAAGGAGACACAGCTGGGCCGGCTGGTTCCCGGCGAGAAGGTCAAGATCTCGGTCGATGCGACCGACGGCCAGGACTTCGAGGGAACCGTCTCGTCGCTGGCGCCGGCTTCCGGTGCCGTGTTCTCGCTGCTGCCGCCCGAAAACGCCACCGGCAACTTCACCAAGGTCGTGCAGCGCGTTCCGGTCCGCATCGACGTGCCCGCCGACGCGCTGAAGAGTGGCAAGCTGCGCGCCGGCCTCAGCGTCGTCGTCGCCGTCGACAGCCGCACCGCCCCATCCGCGTCGGCGTCAGCGGCCGCGTCGAACTGAGCGGCTGCTGGGGAGCAATGCCATGGCAACCGCAACCCTGACAGTAGGAGCGCTGCCGGCGAGGCCGGCTGTGCCTGACACCATTTCGACGCGGCGCGTCATCGCCTTCCTGGCGATGGTGTTCGGCATGTTC
The DNA here is from genome assembly GCF_040320745.1 of Mesorhizobium sp. M0621. Classification (NCBI taxonomy): domain Bacteria; kingdom Pseudomonadati; phylum Pseudomonadota; class Alphaproteobacteria; order Hyphomicrobiales; family Phyllobacteriaceae; genus Mesorhizobium; species Mesorhizobium sp. M0621. The sequence goes on from NZ_JAMYQF010000043.1 coordinate 44,145, forward strand.
ATGGCCATCCTGGACATCCAGATCGTCTCCGCCTCGCTGGCCGAGATCCAGGCCGGCCTGAGCGCCAGTTCCGACGAGATTCCGTGGGTGCAGACCGCCTATCTGATCGCCGAAGTGGTGATGATCCCGCTATCGGGTTTCCTCAGCCGGATGCTGTCGACGCGCGTGCTGTTCACGATCTCGGCGGCAGGCTTCACCGCGGCCAGCGCGCTGGCGGCGACCGCCACCAACATCGACCAGATGATCGTCTACCGCGCCGTCCAGGGCTTCATCGGTGGCGGCATGATCCCGAGCGTCTTTGCCGCCGCCTTCACCATCTTCCCGCCGTCGCGCCGCGCTGTCGTCTCGCCGATGATCGGCCTGGTGGCGACGCTGGCGCCGACCATCGGCCCGACCGTCGGCGGCTATATCAGCCATGCCATGTCCTGGCACTGGCTGTTCCTGGTCAATGTCGTGCCCGGCATCCTGGTGACGACGGCGGCCTGGACGCTGATCGACTTCGACAAGCCCAATCTCAAGCTGTTCAGCAAGTTCGACTGGTGGGGCCTCGCCGGCATGGCGGCCTTCCTGGGCTGCATGGAATATGTGCTCGAGGAGGGTCCCAACAACGACTGGCTGCAGGACCAGGGCGTGTTCATCTGCGCCATCGTCATGACCATTGGCGGGGTGCTGTTCTTCTGGCGCGTGTTCACCGCCGAGGAGCCGATCGTCGACCTGAAGGCGTTCACCAACATCAACTTCGCCTTCGGTTCGTTGTTCTCCTTCGTCATCGGCATCGGCCTCTACGGCCTGACCTATCTCTACCCGGTGTTCCTCGGGCGCATCCGCGGCTACGATTCGATGATGATCGGCGAGGCGCTGTTCGTCAGCGGACTGGCCATGTTCTTCACCGCTCCGATCTCGGGCATCCTGTCGAACAAGATGGACCCACGGCTGATGATGATGGTCGGCTTCTTCGGCTTCGCCACCGGAACCTGGTGGATGACGCATCTGACCGCCGATTGGGATTTCTACGAGCTGCTCATCCCGCAAATCCTGCGCGGCTGTTCGATGATGCTATGCATGGTGCCGATCAACAACATCGCGCTCGGCACCTTGCCGCCGGAGCGGCTGAAGAATGCGTCCGGCCTGTTCAACCTCACCCGCAATCTCGGCGGCGCCGTCGGCCTTGCCCTGATCAACACGGTGCTGATCGACCGCAATGCCTTCCATTACGCAAGGCTCTCCGAGCATGTGCAATGGGGCAGTGAAGCCGCGCAGACCAAGCTGCAGAACATGACGCTCAATTTCGAGCAGACCGCCGGCCTTGACGCGGCAAGTGCCGCGATCTCCAAGCTGTCGGGCATGGTTCAGCAACAGGCGGCGCTGCTGTCCTTCATGGATGTGTTCTTCATGCTGACGGTGCTGTTTGCAACGCTCGGCCTGTTCACCATGCTGATCCGCAAGCCGGTCGCCGCCGGTGGCGGCGGTGGCGGCCACTGAACCAGGAATTGCGGTTTTTCGGGAAGCTCCTCCAGTCCACACCCGAAAAAGCTCCGACCGCGCAAAAAACTCCGGGCCGCAAGCCCGGAGTTTTTTGTATTCCAACGGATCGTCTTAGGCAGTGGCGGGCTTGAAGGCCAGCGCCACGCCATTGATGCAGTGGCGCAGGCCCGTCGGCGCCGGGCCGTCGTCGAAGATATGGCCGAGATGGCCGCCGCAGCGGCGGCAATGGGCCTCGGTGCGGGTCATGCCGAGCGACCTGTCCACAGTGGTGCCGATGGCCTTGGGAATCTCCTGCCAGAAGCTCGGCCAGCCGGTGCCGGAATCGAACTTCGTCTCCGACGGATAAACCGGCAGGTCGCAGCCGGCGCAGGCGAAGATGCCCTTGCGATGTTCGTTGAGCAGCGGGCTGGTGCCGGGATATTCCGTGCCTTCCTTGCGCAGCACGTCGAAAGCGGCCGGTGACAGGATGGCTTTCCACTCAGCTTCGGTCTTGGTGACCTCGAACTTTTCTGCGGCCTGCGCGGCCTGCGGATTGCCCATGCGCAGCACTGTCGCCGCAGCCCCGACGACGCCGATGGCGGCTACACCGCTCAAAAGAAAGTCGCGACGGTTCATGACCAATTCCTCCTGTTGTCTGTTTGCCAAACTATACCGCCACGCGGAAATCAAAAGCCGGTGACGGTGCGCCCTCGAACGAACACTCCGCGCCGTCCCACATCTGGATGTGGGCGGCGCGGAGCGCGCAGGTCGATGGCGGATCCCGGGAGCGGGATCATGCAATCGGCGGAGGGCTCTTGCAGCCAGTTCGCCGGCAGCAAGCCCCCTGTTACATCTTCGACAAAAGAAGTTACATCTTAGGCAAAAGAACCTTGTCGATGACGTGGATGACGCCATTGGACTGTTCGACATCGGCGATCGTCACATTGGCGACATTGCCGTTCTCGTCGGTGACGGTGACCTTGCCGCCGTCGGCCTTGAGCGACAGTTCGCAGCCGCCGACAGTCTTGACCTTGTGGGCGCCGCCGTCAGCTTTGGCCATCGAGGCGACGTCCGCCCCCATCGCCTTGGCGCCGATGACATGGCAGGTCAGGATCTTGGTGAGCTTGTCCTTGTTCTCGGGCTTGAGCAGCGTCTCGACTGTGCCGGCCGGCAGTGCCGCGAAGGCGTCGTTGGTCGGCGCAAACACGGTGAACGGACCGGTGCCCTGCAGCGTTTCGACCAGGCCGGCGGCCTTCACAGCGGCGACCAGCGTCGTGTGGTCCTTCGAGTTCACGGCGTTTTCGACGATGTTCTTGTTGGCATACATGGCGGCGCCGCCGACCATCGGATTTTCGGCATAGGCGGCGGTTGCAAGGGCCGAAACGGCGATCGTACCGGCGAGCAAAAGGGTGGCGATTCTACGCATGATATCAAACTCCTCGGGTTTTTCTCTTCCCATCTTTGGGAACGCGAGGAGATACGGAACAAAAACGCGCGAGTTTCAGAAATATTGTGATTTTTTAAACTATAGATGCTTCCAGAGAGATTTTCGACCGCGACTGATCGTCGGCTAACATGCTGTCCAGGGGCATGTGTGGCAAAGGATAGACTTCAGGCAAGCTATTTTGAGTTTGCAGGCGCCAAGAGCCGATCAGATGCTCTTCAGATCGCCCGCGGCGACCACCGGTCCGGTCGGCTGACCGGTCGGCGAGCCGCCTGACGGCTCGAGGCTGACGGCGAGCACCGCGCCCTGGGCGAGCTTCTGCCGGGCCGCCGGCGAGACGATGATATGCGCCGTAGCGCCTGCCGGAATGACGCCCATCGAGACCGGTGGGTTCTTGCCTTCGATCATCCACAGCTCGAAGTCCTTGCCGGCGGCGCGCTCGCCGGAGACGTGCGACAGGCCGACTTCATGATGCGCGGCATCATAGACGGCGAGATATTTGACGTCGCTGCCTTCGGCGGCCAGCGAGGCGACGAGGCGCGCCTGGGGCTGCTCGACCGGCGGGTTGAGGAGGGGCACGGCGATGTAGATCGCCAGTGCGGCAACCGCCGCCGCGGCAAGACCACGCCAGAAGGCCAGGCTGGACCACAGGCCGCGCGGTTGAACGGGCGTCGTCATCGAAGCGGTGGAGGCGAACAGCCTGCGGTCGATCGCCGGCTTGACCGAAGTCGGCGGCTCGATTTCCGGATAGGCGGCAGCCAGCGGCGAAAAATTGACCTCCCAGCCGTCGACAAGGCGGGCGAAATCCGTCTCGGCGTCGATGCGACGGGAGGCGATCTGGCGTTCGTCGGCATCAAGCACGCCGAGAACGTATTCGGCGGCGAGCGGGTCGTCGCCTCCACGTTCCGGTCCTATGTCTTCTGCCAGCGTCATCTTTCCAGACATTCTCTGAGTTTCAACAGGCTGCGGCGCAGCCAGGTACGCATCGTGTTCAACGGCACGCCGTGGCGCTCCGCCAGTTCGGCATAGCTTTCGCCCTTGAGATAAGCACCCCGGACGGCCGCCGCCCGGTCCTTCTCCAATTCATCGAGGCAATGGTGGATGCGTTCGGATTCGTCGCCCGCCACCGCCATCGCTTCAGGCCCCGGCGCCGGATCGGCCACGTCGAGTGCGGCATCGATGTCGGCAGCAGGCTTGCGCCGCGCCCTGATGCGATCGATCGCATGATTGCGCGCGATCGCCACCAACCAGGAGATCGGGCTCAGGTCGGAGACGGCAAAACGATCCGCCTTCGTCCATATCTTGACGAAGACTTCCTGTAGAGCTTCTTCCGCATCTCCCCGGTCGTTCAATACACGAAGGCAGACGCCAAAAAGTTTCGCGCTGGTCTGCCGGTAGAGCAGATCGAACGCGGCCCGATCCTTCATCGAAGTCCGGACGATCAGCTTGGTGATGTCCTGCGGCGTCATCGCAGGCAAATTAGGCGATTGCGATATATTTGCAACGGCGGAAAACCTTGTGCACGCCTTAGCTTTGCGTGTCGCTAGCCCGGCACCGCCCGTCGATTGCCAATATAGTCGCCACTGGCTAGCTTGCTGTAGGGACGGGGAGCGCGCATGTCGGTCGAACATACACTGTGGGCGCAAGACGCCACCGGCCTCGCCGACCTGGTCCGCAAGGGCGACATTTCAGCCATCGAGCTGACCGAAGCCTCGATTGCCCGCGCCGAGGCCACCCGTCCCGACATCAACGCCACGGTCGAGCCGCTCTATGATGCCGCCCGCGCCCGCGCGAAGACCGTCGACCGCTCGCTGCCGCTGGCTGGCGTTCCATTCGCCATCAAGGATCTCGGCATCGCCATCAAGGGCGTGTCGACGCATGGCGGCAGCCGCATTCCGGCATGGCTGGCCGACGTCGATTCAGCGCTCACCGACCGCTATCTTGCCGCCGGGCTCATTCCGATCGTCACCTCGACGTCGCCGGAACACGGGCTGCGGCTGATGACCGAGTCCAAAGCCTTTGGCATCACCTGCAATCCGTGGAACACCGGCCATACCAGCGGTGGCTCGTCGGGCGGTGCGGCGGCATTGGTCGCCGCCGGCGTCGTGCCGGTGGCGCACGCCTCGGATGGCGGCGGCTCGATCCGCGTGCCTGCCGCCTGCACCGGGCTTGTCGGCCTGAAGACGTCGCGCGGCCGCACACCGCTGACGCCCCTGGTGAGCGAAAGCTGGTACGGCATGGTGGTCGACCATGCGCTCACCCGTTCGGTGCGCGATAGCGCCCTGCTGCTCGATCTCACCCACGGTCCCGACCTTTTGTCGCCCTATGCCGCGCCGCCGCCGAAAGGCACGTTCGCGGCGGCCGCAGCGCGCGATCCAGGCAAGCTCAGGCTGGCCGTGTACCGCAAATCACCGCTTGGCCTGCCGATCTCGGATGAGACGCTCAAAGCGCTCGACACGGCGGTGGCGCTTGCCCGCGAGGGCGGCCACACCGTCGAGGAGATCGACTTGCCATACATAGGGCGCGATTTCCTCGCCGGCTTCTGCAGGACGGTTGCCTCGGCCGTCGCCGGCACGATGAGGGCGGAGGCGCTGCGTGTCGGCCGTTCCGTTACGGGTGATGTCGAGCGGGCCACTCGCGTGCTCGGCAGGTTGGGCGAGATGCTGTCGGCCGGCGAAACCTATGCCGACTTGCAGCGGCTGCATGCCGCCTCGCGGCAGCTGATCGCGGAGACCGCTCCGTATGACGCCGTGCTGATGCCGATCATTGCCCATCCGCCGCTCGCCTGCGGCGCCATGGATCCGAAAGGCACCGACGAGTTCATTGAGAACCTGCTCGACAAGCTTCATCTGACGCCCTTGCTGAAGCTGAAGCCGTTCTTCGGCCAGTTGATGGACAAGAGCCTCTGGTTCACCCATTGGCCGGCGATCCAGAATGTCAGCGGCCAGCCGTCGATCGCACTGCCGGTCCATGTCACCGATGCCGGCCTGCCGCTCGGTATCCAGGCGGCGGGCCGCCCGGGTGATGAGGAGACGCTGCTGTCGCTCGCCGCGCAAATGGAAAAGATCTCGGGCTGGCTGGGCCGCAGGGCGCCGCTGAAGGTGCCGTCATGATGACGAGGTCGTGAGGCGCTCGAATATGACAGCAAAGCCATTTGCGGGGGGCGCCAATTCCCGCTAAGACGCCGCCGTCCTTACCGATCTCCAGGGAAACAAGCCGATGACGGAAATAACCGCCACCGCCGAAATGCAGGCGGCCCTGCTTTCACGGGCGCTGCCCTACATGCAGCGCTACGAGAACAAGACCGTTGTGGTGAAATATGGCGGCCATGCCATGGGCGATACCGAGCTCGGCAAGGCGTTCGCCCGCGACATCGCGCTCCTGAAGCAATCCGGCGTCAACCCGATCGTCGTCCATGGCGGCGGCCCGCAGATCGGCGCCATGCTGGCCAAGATGGGCATCGAATCCAAGTTCGAGGGCGGCCTGCGCGTCACCGACCAGAAGACGGTCGAGATCGTCGAGATGGTGTTGGCTGGTTCGATCAACAAGGAGATCGTGGCGCTGATCAACGCCGAGGGCGAATGGGCGATCGGCCTGTGCGGCAAGGACGGCAACATGGTGTTCGCCGAAAAGGCGCGCAAGACGATGATCGATCCGGACTCCAACATCGAGCGCGTGCTCGATCTCGGTTTTGTCGGCGAGCCTGTCGAGGTCGACCGTACCTTGCTCGACCTTCTGGCGCGCTCCGAAATGATCCCGGTGCTGGCGCCGGTGGCGCCCGGCCGCGACGGCCACACCTACAACATCAACGCCGACACCTTCGCCGGCGCTATTGCCGGCGCCTGCCAGGCGACACGCCTGCTGTTCCTCACCGATGTGCCGGGCGTGCTCGACAAGAACAAGAAGCTGATCGACGAGCTGACCGTGGCCGAGGCCAAGGCGCTGATCAAGGACGGCACGGTTTCGGGCGGGATGATCCCCAAGGTCGAAACCTGCATCGAAGCGATTGAGCGCGGCGTCGAAGGTGTCGTCATCCTCAACGGCAAGACGCCGCACTCGGTTCTGCTAGAGCTGTTCACCGAACACGGCGCCGGCACGCTGATCGTGCCCTGAGCGGCGGCCGATCTGTTGATCGTCCGTCGCCGATCGTTTAGGCAGATTGGGGAAGGCGCGCGATGACCTTGATCTCGAAATCGAAGCCCGCCAGCCAGTTCACGCCCACCGCGGTCCAGTTCGTATAGGGTGGTTCACCGAACGCCTTCTTTCGAACGGCGTCGATCGCCTCCCACTGCGCGGCAGGATCGGTATGGAACGTGGTCACGTCAACGATGTCGTCGAACGTGCCACCGGCCGCCTTCAGCACCGCCGCGAGATTGTCGAAGGCCAGCTGCACCTGCTTTTCGAAGACCGGCTCGGGCGACCCGTCCTCGCGGCTGCCGACCTGGCCAGAGACGAACAGAAGGTCGCCCGAGCGGATCGCCGCCGAATAGCGGTTGATCTCGTAGAGGGCCTGCCGGCCGGCAGGAAAGATCGCGTCGCGTTTGGTCATTTTCACTCCATTCAAAAATAAGGCAGGTCCGACCTCCTGATGATCGTGACGCGGCTTCGCCGAGAAGGCGAGCCGTTCGCAAAGGCTTCAGGGTTTGGATCGCTGCGCTGCACCAATCCGGGGCGTTACTGACATACGCACCGTATGACGGATGTGGGTACATACGCTGCGTATGTCAATGCCCATTCGTCGCGTAGGATTAGAAGATTGCCAAGCACTCTCAGGCGCGCGGTGAAATCGTAATCTCGGGCGGTGCTGGCTTGCGCACTGCACGTCGAACGGTCATCGCCTCCTCCTCGGCGTCCTGCGGCGCGCCCCAGAACTCGGCAAGTGTCGGGCCGTCTTTCACCCTGATATCGCGGGCCAGAAAGCCCCACACCTCGCGGAACCAGACGCGGCGGCCCATCTGCGTATACCAGCGCATCGAATGGCGCTGCTCCGGATCCTTGTGAAACAGGATGCGCGCCAGCGCCTTCGGCCGCGATTGCACCGCCAGTTCGATCAGCTTGACGCTGAAGAACAGCATCCACGGTTTCAGACGCGTCATCCGCAGCACCTGATGCTTGTAGTCCCACAGGCGTGCGTCCTGCTGGATCACCTTGCGATCCCGCGCGATCCTGAAGAACGGCGTCCAGCGATGCGGCGTCACATAAAGCGCCTGGATCTGGTCCGGGTCGTAGGCGATGAGCTGCCGGAAGCCGCGCCACAGGTCGCGAAACCCCTCATCCTCGAAGCCGGCCACCCAGGTCGCCATCGACAGGATGCCGTTGAGGCGCAACAGCCTTATCGCCTCGCGGTCGGATGAGGTGCTGCCGCCCTTGCGGATCAATTGAAGCGTCCGCTCGTCGGTGTTTTCCATGCCGAGCAGCCAGCGGATGATGCCGGCCTTGCGGTAGAGATGCAGGATGTCGGCATCGCGCACGATGTCGTCGGCTCGGGTCGAGCCGACGATCAGCACCGGCACATTCTCGGTGATCAGGGCGTCGAGGAAGGCGCGCCATGCCTTCTTCGAAACCGTCGGATTCTCGTCGGCAAGATTGATCAGCTCGACGCCGTGCTCGCGGTGCAGCCAGGCGATCTCTTGCGCGAATTTCACTGGATCGCGATGCCGCCAACGGGTCCAGAAGCCGCGCTGGCCGCAATAGTTGCACAGATGCGGGCAGCCGCGCGAAAACTGCATGACCACGGCACGCTTGCCGCCCCAATAGCTATAGTGGGAGTGGTCAACGAGCTCCCAGCCGACGCGGTAGGCATCGAGGTCGGCAATGGTCATGGCAGGCTGCGTGGCAAAGGGACGGCGCAGATCGTCGCGATAGGCGATGCCGGCCACGCTCGCCGGCTGCTGGTGCATTTCCAGCGCCTCGACCAGCGCCACGACGGTCGCCTCGCCCTCGCCGCGCACGATGAAGTCGAAGACGTCCGTAGCGGCCAGGATGTCGCGCCAGTGATAGGTCGGGAAGACGCCGCCATAGATGACGATGGTCGCCGGCTCATGCTGCTTGATCAACTCAGCGATCAGCAAGGCGGTGGGGTGCGCCGAGGTCGAGCCGGAGTGGCCGATCAGGACAAAATCGGGATGGTCCTCCAGAGCGTTGCGCACGACGCCGTCGAGCGGCATCGGTCCGATTTCGGCGTCGACAAGGCGCACCTCATGGCCGGCATCGATCAGCGGGCCGCCGAGTGCCAGCAGACCGAGCGGCGGCAGGTGATCGTCGGGCACGCGGCTGCCGATGGCGGTGTGCGGCGGATTGATCAGGACGATTTTCATGGCGGACCTCCTGGGCATTTGGTCCGCGCAAACTGGCCGGCGATGTGGACACGCGCTTGGCTAGTTCCAGCAGTTTGCGTGCAGCTTTCCCGCAAGAATACGGAAGGCAGGCATCGTCATCGCCTGAGGTGGGCGAGCGGCACGTGGCCGGGTCCCTTGATGTTCTGCAGCACGAGCTGGGTGTGGACGTCGCGCACGCCGTCGAGCCGCATCAGCCGATGCATGACGAAGGCGTTGAGTTCGTCGACCGACGGCACCATGACATGCAGCAGGAAATCGTGGTCGCCGGTCATCGTCCAGCACGAGGACACCTCATCCATGCGCTGGACGGCGGCGATGAAGCTTTCGGGCGAGCCGTCACTGTGGCTGACAAGGCGCACCTGGATGAACACCTCGACCATCAGCCCGACCGCGCGCCGGCTGATCACCGCGGCAAAGCCCTTGATGATGCCGGCCTCCTGCAACGCCTCGAAACGCCGCGCGCACGGCGTCGTCGACAGGCCGATCTCTTGCGCCAATTCGGACACCGGCTTGCGCCCGTCGCGCTGCAGGACATCGAGCATCTTGATCTCGAAATCGTCGAATTGAGGCATTTGCACTCCTTATAGACATTTTATGGGTGAATCTTATCTCGATTTCTGCCTTCGAGCTACCATCAAAACCGATTTGCCTCGGCAAATCCGGTTAATCTTGAGCAGGTCAACCATTCATGATTTGCGAGGAGAAAACCATGACGACGATGAGCGTTGCCGAATACGCCCGCGATTGCGCGGCGCAAGGCCTTCGCGGCGACTATTCGGTCTGCCGAGCCGATTTCACCGTGGCGCAGGGTTACGATTACAGCGCCGAGGAGCAGGCGGTGTGGCGCACGCTGTGCGACCGCCAGACCAAACTGACGCGCAAGCTCGCCCACCATTCCTATCTCGACGGCGTCGAAAAGCTCGGCCTGCTCGATCGGATTCCCGATTTCGCAGACGTCAGCACCAAGCTGCGCAAGCTGACCGGCTGGGAGATCGTTGCCGTGCCCGGTCTCATCCCCGCCGCACCGTTCTTCGACCATCTCGCCAATCGCCGGTTCCCGGTCACCAACTGGCTACGGACCAGGCAGGAGCTCGACTACATCGTCGAGCCGGATATGTTCCACGACTTCTTCGGCCACGTGCCGGTGTTGTCGCAACCGGTGTTCGCCGATTTCATGCAGATGTATGGCCGCAAGGCCGGCGACATCATTGCGCTGGGCGGTGACGAGATGATCACCCGGCTCTACTGGTACACTGCCGAATACGGCCTGATCCAAGAGGCCGGCCAGCCGCTGAAGGCTTTTGGCGCCGGCCTGATGTCGTCGTTCACGGAATTGCAGTTCGCGGTCGACGGCAAGGACGCCCACCACGTGCCCTTCGACCTGGAGACAGTGATGCGGACCGGCTACGAGATCGACAAGTTCCAGCGCGCCTATTTCGTGCTGCCGTCGTTTGACGCCTTGCGCGATGCCTTCCAGACCGCCGACTTCGAGGCGATCGTCGCTCGCCGCAAGGGACAGCCGGCGCTCGATCCGGCGGCGGTTTAGCAAATCCGGGACCAGCGTTTAGGGCGTTCCGCCCGGAATTAGGCTAAGAGTTCTATTTCCGCGCCGTCATATCAGGATAGGCCATGATGCATCCGAAAGGATGCTCATGGCCTGCCCGACTCGGCATGGATGCGACGGGCGAGTGCCAAAATGGCTCGTCATCCCACACGCTTTGATCCCGCTGGGGCTATTGCATGGCAGACGGGTTCATCCATAGAAACTCCCAGACGTTTCCGTCGGGATCTTCGATGTGGCGGTTGAACATGAAACCGAGATCCTGCGCTGGATTGGGATCAGCGCGACCACCTGCCGCCACGCCCTTTTCGATTACGGCATTGACCTCATCCTTGCTGTCTGTGGTGAGCGCTATCAGCATCTGGCTGTCACGCTTGGGGTCACCGATCTGCCGCGCCGTGAACTGGCTGTAATGCCCGTGCGTAAGCAACATGACCCCAATGGAGTCTGAGAACATGATCGAGCTGGCCTGGTCGTTCGAGAACTGCGGATTCAGCGTGCCGCCAATCGCGAGATAAAAGTTGGTGGCTGCCTGCAGATCGCGCACCGGCAGATTTATAAAGATCATCTTGGTCATCGGTCTAAGCCTTGCATTTCGTTGACAGGTACTAGCCAGTCCAGTACCGTTTCCATGGCTGTCATGCAGGAACGGTACCGTCTAGTACTGGTTGAGAGGTGCCATGAAAATCGACGGTGAGACCAGGTCAGCGCGCAAGGATCGTGAAATCATCCAGGCGGCCACGGCGGCGTTCATCGGTAAGGGTTATGATGGGACCAGCATGGAGGAAATCGCCACCAGGGCGGGCGCTTCCAAGCAGACCGTCTACAAGCATTTCACGGACAAGGAGACGCTTTTCGGCGAAGTCGTTCTGGCAACCGCTACCCAGGCCAACGATATTATCGAGTCCGTGACGACGCTGCTTTCCGAGTCGAAATTCATGGAAGGCGGCCTGCAGCAGCTTGCCAGACGTTTGATAGCGATTCTCATGGATGAAGAGTTGTTGAAGCTGCGGCGCCTAATTATCGCCAACGCGGATCGAATGCCGCAGCTTGGCCGCAGTTGGTACGAAAAGGGCTTCGAGCGCATGCTTGGCTCAATGGCTTCCTGCTTTCAAAAGCTCACCAGTCGAGGGCTTATACAAACCAGCGACCCCTATCTGGCAGCCAGCCATTTTTTTGGGATGCTTCTTTGGATCCCCATGAATCAAGCTATGTTCACTGGAAGCAACCCGCGCTCCAAGGTCGAACTTGAACGGCACGCGGATGCCTCGGTGGAGGCGTTTCTTGTCGCCTATGGGGTCCCGCCGAAATAATCCGTTCCCTGCCGACATTTGCAGTAACGCCGCGAATACACTGCACCCCTATCGCCCAGGGGCATCCGACCCCTCGGCCTTCAGCCGCGCCAGCTGGTCGCGCTGCAGGTCGAGGGCGGCGTTGACAAAGCGCGATATGGTGGCGAGTTCGGCGTCGCTGAAGATGGCGATCACCTTTTCGCCCTCCCGCGCGATGGCACCGTAGTAGCGCGCCGACAGTTCACGCGTGGTCTCGGTCGCCTCTATCACTACCTTGCGCCTGTCCTCGAGACTGCGCGTGCGCGTCAGCAGGCCGCGCGCCTCCAGCCGGTCGATCAGCGCGGTCACAGCCGCCGGCGTCAGCCCGGTCGCCGTGGCGATTGCGCCAGCAGATTGCGGTCCACCATGGAGCAGCCCGATGCAATGGCGCTCGGCCATATTCAGCCCAAGCCTCACGCCCACCGCCTCGTCATAGGCCTGCGTCGCGTCCTGCCATTGCATGACGGCAAGGCCGATTGCCGTCGTCAGTACGGTGCGATTGTCGCTTGACGAATTTAGTTCGATCATCTAACTATCAATCTGTTTAACATTTAGACTATCTCAGCAATATGTGGCCGCAGTGCCTGCAAGGCAAGAGCCGGTCGCCGACAAGGAGTGAAAAATGAGCTTGATTCAACAGCGGGCGCCCCTCTCGCATGAGGAGGAGTACAAATATGCCAAGCTGGCAATGGAATGGTATGGCTGGGGATCCCCCCATCGGTCTCGGCATTCTGCTCGTTTCGTTGGCCGCGGCCGCCGTGCTGGTTCGCATCGCTGTCTACGGTCTTTGAGCCATGTCGTGCATCTGCCGGCGTCATCACCGGCGCCGGCTTGTGCCTCAATCCCAAAAGCTGCCGTGGTACCGTCAGGCGGTGACCACCTTGCTCAGATGGTCGCCCAGCCGGCAGGCCAGCGCGGTGATCGTCGTCGTCGGGTTGCATTGGCCCGATGTGCAGAACACCGATGAGCCGCCGACATAGAGATTGTCCATGCCGTGCACCTTGCAGTTGGCGTCGACGACGCTCCTGGTGACGTCCGTGCCCATGCGCGTGCCGCCCATATGGTGATGGCCCGCCGTCTCGTCATTGGTCGGGTAGTCCTGACTGTTGGCGATCCAGTCGGCGATGCGCACGCGGCCGAGATTCTTCTCGATCATCGTCGTGCCGAACAGTCTGAGCCCTTCGAGCAGGGTGCGGCGTTCCATCTCCGATTTCTTCCAGTGCAGCTCGATGCGCGGCACGCCGGCGTGGTCGACATCGGTCTTCGACAACTCGACCTGGTTGGAGGCGAGCGGCGCCTGTTCCCAGGCGACATAGAGCTGCGCCGCGCAGCGCAGCCTCTGGCTGAGCTTGGAGGACATCCATTCGGCCATGTTGGGCGCCGTGCAGGCGAGATCGGCGATGAGGTTCTTGACGCCGGGATACGGCGTTTCGATCAGCCTGATGCCGAAGTTCATGATCTGCAGGCGCTCCACAGCGGCAAGCGTCGGCGAAAAGAAGGCCTCGTTGACGGCATCGACCTCGAACGCGCCATAGTCGGCCAGGATGGCGTTGCCGCCCTGGAAGGTCGGATGCTCCATCCAGTAGCGGCCAAGCGCCGTTGCGTTCGGCACGACGCCGCCGTTCGAGCGTTGGTTCGACCACAGAAGCAGCCGCGAATTCTCCAGTCCGCCGGTGCAGACGATGAAATAGTCGGCGCTGAAGGAGCCGGCATCCTGCCGATTCGACCACAGCCTGGCGCCCGTCACGCGTCTGCCGTCGCCGGCAAGTTCGGTGGCACAGGTGTTGAGCACCACGGCAATGTTGCTGGCTTTGTCGAGTTCGTCGCCGAACTTCTCGGCGAAGCGCACAGCCGGGCTCTTGATCAGCTGTACCCAGCGAATGTCGTCCGAGATCGGCATGTCCGGCCGGAAGGCCGGAAGGTCGAGAATATCGCGCACTTCCGGCAGATAGGGCTCGATGTCGGCGCGGCGGATCGGCCAGCCCGTATCGGGCACCCAGGCCTTCGGCTCGAAATCCTGTTTGTCGAGCACGCGGCACCAGCCTGCCCAGTGGTTGGAACTGCCACCCATGAAGCGCAACCGGGTGATGTCGAGATCGAAATAGAAATCGCCGGCCGTGGTGCCGCGGTAGAAATCCTGCGACTCGTCGCTGAACTCACGCGAGCCGGCCTCCATCACCACGACCGGAATGCCGGCGGCGCCGAGCTTGCGGGCAATGGTTGTGCCGGCCGGGCCGGAGCCGAGGATGCAGACCTTGGGGGTGAAGTTCGCGGCGCGATACGCTTCGTAGCTGTCGAAGATCATGCCAGGTCGCTCCGCTTCAGGATCCAGCCGTTGATCTCGACGATCTCGTTCGGGTCGGCCCCGGATGGATCGGCTTGGGATGGACCGGGACGGGCGCCATCGGCATCGGGCAGCTTGCGGAACATCGACAGGGCCGGCAGTGCGATCAGCGCCTGCACGAGCGTGCGGCGTGACATTTTTTCGATGAAGAAACTCATGACCAGTCTCTCGGGTTAGGGCCTCGACTACGCATGGCAATCCCGGAATGACAGTTCCCTGAACGACACATGCCTCGCTGCAGAAGCCAATATCGTGCCAAGCTTCACCACAAAGCCGCGAAAACCCGGTTAGACGGGTGCAACCAAGTGCAAGCAGGGTTAGAATTTTCTTAACGGGCCAGCGTATCGGCCGCCTGATCAGGCCGCTTCGGAAATGTCCGTGTCGAGGATCGTCAGGTTGCGGCCCCGGTGCTTGGCCTGGTAGAGGCGCCGGTCGGCGGCGCGCATCAGGTCCGATACGCTGACATCCTCGCCACAGACGGTGCCGCCGATGCTGACCGTGAGCGGAATGGTCCGCTCGTCGACGGGCCGGAAGCGGATCAGCTCGACTTCGCGACGAATGCGCTCGGCGACGCGCTTGGCCTCCTGTTCGGTGGCACCGACCAGGAAGCCGCCGAACTCCTCGCCGCCGATGCGGCCGAGCACATCGCCGCTGCGCACGCCGCGCTGGATCGCGCTGGCGATCAAAAGCAGCGCATCATCGCCGGTCAGGTGGCCAAAATTGTCGTTGATCTTCTTGAAGTGGTCGGCGTCGATGATCAGCAACGCACCGCGATCGGACTTGCGGCGCGAACCGTCCAGCGCGGCAAAGAAGCTTTCCCGGTTGAGCATGCCGGTCATGTCGTCGCGGCTCGCCTTTTCCGCCAGACGGCGATGTGCGGCGGCAAGCTGGGCATGAGCGCGAGCGAGGTCGCGATGCGCGTTTTTCAGCCTGTCGCTTTGCCAGAAAGTGCTTGCGCTGGCGGCCCATGCCAGCACCAGCGGACAGAGCGTGGAGGTCAGCCAGATCGTGCGGTTGACCGGAAATCCCATCGCCGGAACGATGATCAGCGTCAAAAGGAGGGAGGCCGCGACAGAGGCGAAAGCAACGGCGGCGGATCTCAGAATTATGCTGTTCATCGCTTGCTCCCACAAGACTGTCTCTGTGCCAGCAAGCCCTGAAGGCCACCTTTCCCGGATGCCTAAAATTTGAATCGTGAGGCGATTTACGCAACCTCAACGAGCAGAAGTTGTGGATAAAGTCTCTTTCAGGCGGCCCGTTTCATGCCATAAGGATCGCATGACCACGCTCCCTGATCCCGCCCGCTTCGCCCATGTCACCGATTGGGTGTTCGACCTCGACAACACGCTCTATCCGCATCATTCGAATCTGTTCTCGCAGATCGACGTCAAGATGACCGCCTATGTCGGCGAACTTCTGGCGCTGCCGCGCGACGACGCGCGCAAGTTGCAGAAGGAACTCTACCGCGAATATGGAACGACGCTGAACGGACTGATGACGCGCCACGGCATCGACCCCGACGATTTCCTCGAGAAGGTCCATGACATCGATTATTCATGGCTGGTGCCAGATCCCGTCCTTGGCACCGCCATCCGCCAGCTCCCGGGCCGCAAATTCATCTTCACCAATGGCGACCGCAGGCACGCCGAACGCACCGCGCGCCAACTCGGCATCCTCGACCATTTCGACGACATCTTCGACATCGTCGCTGCCGGGCTCAATCCCAAGCCGGCACGCCAGACCTATGAGAAGTTCGCGGAACTCCACGCCGTCACTGGCCACAATGCGGTGATGTTCGAGGACCTTGCCCGCAACCTTTCGGTGCCGAAGTCGCTGGGCATGACCACAGTGCTTATCGTGCCGCGCAATTTCGAGCCGACCTTTTCCGAGATCTGGGAGCGCGACCCAGCCAACGAGGATGACGTCGATTTCGTCACCGACGACCTCGCGACGTTTCTCACGGCGATTGTGGAGGAGGGGGTAGGAAATTGAAGAATTGAAGAGCTGACGAATTGGGGAATTGATTCGGACGTAGAGATCGCAATTCCCTCATTCTTCAATTCGTCGACCGTGAACTATCCGCAAGCCGTTGATCTGGCATGTTGATTGAGGCGGATAGCGGCTTTTGGATTGCAGGATTGGCGGCTTATGGGGGC
>NZ_JAMYQF010000044.1:0-60562 GCF_040320745.1 Mesorhizobium sp. M0621
GTGCTGATCCCAACCTCAAAGCGCACTGCCGCCTGCCGCCGCGACAGGCCACCCTGCTCAACTGACGCAACAACCCGTTCGCGAAGATCCATCGAGTAAGGCTTGCCCATCCATGCTGACCTCCTTGCCCAGCATGAAGGTTGAATCTGGAGGGTTCTGTGTGGTCGCGGGCGCGATGGTAGGGGCTCGCACGGGTCGTGACTACATTGAAGCCTGATTGAACTGAACCGCGGGATGGCGGGCGGGGCTATGGGGATTTAGGGCTCGACAGTGTGTCCGAGGCGCCGGAGCGGGCTCGCCGATCGCTCTTGGGCGGTCGCCCGTCGTCGCGATGCAGGACCATCTGCGACGCGAGAGACGGCGCCATTGGGTCGTTGACGCTGAGGTGCAGCGTTGCTGGCGACAGCCAGGCTGCGACTTTGACTAGCGGCGCGCAAAGGCCCCTTCGGCGACTGTAGCAGACGCCGGGATGGACGGTGCGAGCGTGTCGGTACGCAGCGTGTCATGAGGTGTCTGGCCAAGTCGGGGCCTTGCGCGGGATCGGGCCGAGCGAGGCCATGGCGCCGCCGCAGCCCGGACAGATGTCCAGGGAGCGCCCTGTGAGACAGCGGTAACGCTGGCGATAGTCGGCGGTCGGGTCCGGCGTCAGCGGCGTGGGCGCCGCCAGAAGAAGACGGCACTGGGCGAGCTTGGCGACGCGGTGGCCGTTGGCGAGGAGGCCGTAATGACGGATGCGATGGAATCCGTCTGGAAGAGCGTGCAGCAGGAAGCGCCGGATGAACTCGTCGGCGCTTAAGGTCATGAGCTTGTGCTTGGACTTGTCGTGGTGACGATAGTCCTTCCAGCGGAAGCTGACCTTTCCCTGGTCCAGGCTCACGAGGCGGCTGTTGGCGATGGCGACGCGATGGGTGTAGCGGCCCAGATAAGCGAGGACCTGTTCGGGACCGCCGAACGGGGGCTTGGCGTAGACGACCCATTCGATCCGCTTCAGTCCAGCCAGTTGGGCGCAGAAAGTGGCAGGGTCGGCCAGGCTGGCGAGATCGCTGAAGAAGCGAAGCTGGCCGGCGTCGAAGGCGTCCTGCAGGCGCCCCAGGAATAGCCGCCTGAACAGGCGCGACAGAACCCGCACTGGCAGGAAAAATCCCGGCCGGCAGGCGATCCATCGCTGGTCCCCGGCCTTCGCCGTGGCAGGCTCGAGCGACAGGCCGCCGCCCGGCACGACGCAGTGGACATGCGGATGATGGTGGAGATTTTGACCCCAAGTATGAAGCACGGCGACCATGCCGATCTCGGCGCCCAGATGCCTGGGATCGGCCGCCGCCACCCTCAAGGCTTCGGATGCGGCCTTGAACAGGATCGCATAGACCGCCGCCTTGTTCTGAAAGGCGATCTCGGCGATCCGGGCCGGGACGGTGAAGACCACGTGGAAGTATGGGACCGGCAGCAGCTCAGCCTGCCGCTCGGCCAGCCACTGGGCGCGGGCTAGGCCCTGGCACTTGGGGCAGTGGCGGTTGCGGCAGGAGTTATAGGCTTGCCGCACGAGACCGCAGTCGGCGCAGTGTTCGGCGTGACCGCCCAGGGCCGCGGTCCGGCACGCCTCCACCGCGGCCATGACCCGGCGCTCGACACGCCCGAGATGGCCGGCATGGTCGCGGCGATAATCAGCCCCGTGACGGTGGAATACATCCGCCACTTCCAGATCCGGGCGCATGGCGCGCAGCTCAGCCGGGCGGCGTGATCTCCATGCGGAGTTGGTCAAAAGGACTGGCGGTCCGGCCGATCACAGCCGTTGAGACCTGGGCGTATAGTGTCGTCGTCGCCAGGCTGCGATGGCCCAGCAGCACCTGAATGATCCTTATATCCGTGCCGGCTTCCAAAAGGTGGGTGGCGAAGCTGTGGCGAAGGGTGTGCACCGTCACCCGCTTCTCAACGCCCAGGAACTCGCAGGCTGCTTGACAGGCGATCCCTAAGGTCTGTGGGTGGATCGGGCCGCGGCCATCGCGCCGAGGAAATAGCCATCGCCCCGGCTTGGTCAACCGCCAATAGACGCGCAAAATCTCCAGCAGCTGCGGCGACAGCATCACATAGCGGTCCTTGCCGCCCTTGCCCTGCTCGATGCGAATGATCATCCGGCTGCTATCGATGTCCGTCACCTGTAGACGCGCCGCCTCCGCGGCGCGTAAGCCCACCGCATAGGTGGTCATCAGAGCGACCCGGTTCCTCGTCCCCTTCACGGCCTGCAGAAAGCCGACCACCTCATCGGCGCTCAGCACGATCGGCAACTTGCGCGGCGTCCGGGCGTAAGCGATCCGCTCAGGCAGATCAGATCGACCAAGCGTCACGCCGTAGAAGAAACGCAAGGCGCAAACGGTCTGGTTCAACGCGCCCCACGAGACCCTTCGGCCCACCAAGTGGGCCTGATAGGCGCGCACTTCTTCATATCCTAGTTGATCGGGTGATCGTCCAAAAAATCGACTGAACTTCGCCACGTGATGCACGTAGGATCGCTGGGTCTCCGGTGACAAATTGCGGATCGTCAGATCTTCAATCATCCGCTGACGCAGAGGGCTTATCTGGGCCATCTGGGGTTCTCCTGTCTGGAAGGTTGGCTCGACACCAAATCTTCTCAGACAGGGACCTCCTCAGGCCAGACCCGCGCATCAGCTACCGCGGCAGCGGTTTAGTTCAATCAGATTTGCACGCCTAAGGGAATCCCACGCCGATTCAGTCTCATTTCATCCCGCTCTAGTCCGTCTTCTCGTCCAACAGTCCCGAGACGAAATCGAACAGGCCTGGCCGGCGATCGCGTCTTAGCCGCTCGGCGACGACGATGCCGCGCACTTCGGCGAAGGCGCGGTCGAGGTCGTCATTGATGATGACGAAATCATATTCCTTCCAGTGCTCGATCTCGTTGCGGGCGTTTTTCAGCCGCGTCTCGATCACCGCCTCCTGGTCTTCGGCCCGGCGCTTCAGCCGCGCCTTCAATTCCTTCATCGACGGCGGCAAGATGAAGATCGAGACAATGTCGGCGCGCATCTTCTCCTTGAGTTGCTGGGCACCTTGCCAGTCGATGTCGAACAGCATGTCGCGCCCTTGAGCCAACGCCAGTTCGGCCGGTTCGCGCGGGGTGGCATAGCAATTGCCGTGCACCTCGGCCCATTCGAGCAGCGCGTCTGAATCGCGCAGCCGCTCGAACTCGCGCACCGTCCGGAAATGGTAGTGGACGCCCTCGATCTCGCTGCCGCGGCGCGGCCTGGTGGTGACCGAGACCGACAGTTCGAGGCTGGAATCGCTTTCCAGAAGGTTGCGCGCGATCGTCGACTTGCCGGCGCCGGATGGCGACGACAGAACGAGCATCAGGCCCCGGCGGCGAATGCGGGACCCCAAATCCTTGGCAACCATCGGCTACTCCAGATTCTGGATCTGTTCACGAAACTGGTCGACCACCGCCTTCAGTTCCAGCCCGATCGCGGTGACGGCGGCGGCATTCGACTTCGAACACAGCGTATTCGATTCGCGGTTAAATTCCTGTGCCAGAAAATCGAGCTTGCGGCCGACCGCGCCGCCGGCTTCGAGCAGTGCCCGACCGGATGCGACATGCGTTTTCAGCCGGTCGATCTCTTCGCGAATATCGGCTTTGGTGGCGAGGAACGCCGCCTCCATGTGCAGCCGGGTGGCGTCCAGGTTGGCGGAAGCGTCCATCAGCAGCCTGACCTGCTCGGCGATGCGTTCGCGGATCGCCACCGTCTCGCGCGACGGATCCGCCTCGGCCCGCAGCGTCAGCGCCTCGATTATGTCGATATGGCCCGACAGCAGCAAAGCCAGCGCAGCGCCCTCACCCTGTCGTGCCTGTTCGAGCCCAGCCAGGGCGATCTCGAGCGCGACCATGATCACGGCATCGAGCGCGGCCCTCGCCTCTTCGGTTTCGACAGTTTCGGGAATATCGAGCACGCCGCGCAGCGACAGCAATCCGTCCGATGTTGCGGGAGCAGCGCCGAATTGCTCCTGCAGCCGCTTGGCGAGCCCGGCCAGATCCTTCAGGAAGGCTTCGTTGATGACCGGCTGCGCCTGCGCGCCGGCGGCACGGCCGATGGTCAGCGTCGCCTGGAAATTGCCGCGTGCAAAACGTTTCTGAAGTGTCTGCCTGACGGCAGGTTCCAGCCGCTCGAAGCCTTGCGGCAGTCGCAGCCGCACTTCGACGCTCTTGCCGTTGACGGACTTGACCTCCCAGGCGATCGACGTGCCTTCATGCTCGGCGACGGCACGCGCAAATCCGGTCATGCTCTGCAAATTCATATCGCCCACAAGTCCCTGGCGCATCACCCCGAGACCGGCTTTCCGGAGAGGAGCAAGTGCTGCTTGAAAATGATCGCGCCGCAGGCGTGTCGAAATCGGATGCGCGGCGCTCTTGCAAATGTCGGGGCGTTGCCTGGTGGGCAACGCCTTTCTTTATTCTACTGGGCAGCGCCCGCGTCACCGCCGCTGTCGTCGCCACCGTCAGCCGGCTCACCATCGGTCGGCCCCCCGTCTGTCGGCTTGCCGGCATTGCTGTCGATGACGCCGGTGGCGGCCTTGGCGGCGTCATCGGCCTGCTTCTTCTGCAACGCACGATAGCGGGCGACATTCTCATTGTGCTCTTCCAGCGTCGCGGCAAAGACGTGCCCGCCGGTGCCATCGGCGACGAAATAGAGGTCGTCGGTCTTCGACGGATTGGCCACCGCCTCCAGCGCCGCGCGACCCGGGTTGGCGATCGGCGTCGGCGGCAGGCCGCTGATCACATAGGTGTTGTAGGGCGTCTGCTTCTGGATATCCGACTGGTAGATCGGCCGGTCCGCCGGCTTGCCCTTGCCGCCGAACAGACCGTAGATGATGGTCGGATCGGACTGCAGGCGCATGCCCTTGGCAAGCCGGTTCAGGAAGACGGCGGCAACCCGTGAACGCTCGTCACCCTTGCCGGTCTCCTTCTCTACGATCGAGGCCAGCGTAACAAACTCTTCGACGTTGGCCAGCGGCAGGTCCGGCGCGCGCCGCTGCCAGACATCGTCAACCAGCTTCTTCTGATCCGCCAGCAGCTTGTCGACCATCTGCTGGCGCGTCGCGCCGCGCGTGAAGCGCAGTGTGTCAGTGGCGAGACTGCCTTCTGGAGGCGTGGTCGCCGGCATATCGCCGCTCAAGGCAGCCTCGTCGGTGATGCGCTGCAGCGCCTGCGCGACCGTCAGCCCTTCTGGAATGGTCAGCGAATACATCACCGACTTGCCGCTCTTCAAAAGCTCCATGATGTCGCGCATGGAGGCTCTGGGCTTGATCTCGTACTCGCCAGCCTTCAGCGCGGAATCATTGCCGAAGGCGCGCACGCCAAGGCGGAAGATCCGAGCGTCGCTGACCAGTCCGCGGCGTTCGAGCTGGTCGGCGATATCCTGGACGCCGGTGTTCGGCTTGACCAGAAAGGTGTCGCCATTGGCGGAGGGGCCGGGCTCAGTGAATTCCTGCTTGCCGAAATAGACCGCAACGCCGGCCGCCAGAACCATCAGCATCACCGAGGAGATGACGAAGTTCATGAACACGACGACCTGGCTGCGTGATGCACGCGAGCGCTTCGGCGGCGGCGTGCCGGCCTCAGGCCGCAACGCCTCGCTGGCCGTTTTCGGCATGATCGGTCCGGATGTCGCCGGCCGCTGCCCGAATTCTCCGTTGCCTGCCGGATTTGTGTTCATTTCGCCCTACCGTTTGATCGCCCAACGAATCCCCAACGGCAGAGTAGAGGCGAATATGGCAAAATTGACGGCACGCCAAAGCGGCGCCCGGCAGCCGGACGATCAGCCATTGTAGCGCTGGAAGACCAGCGACGCGTTGGTACCGCCAAAGCCGAAGGAATTGGAGAGCGCCACGTCAATCTGGCGGGCACGCGGCTTGTTCGGAACCAGGTCGATCGCGGTTTCTCGCTCCGGGTTGTCGAGGTTGATGGTCGGCGGCGCGACATTGTCTCTGATGGCAAGGATCGAAAAGATCGCTTCGGCGGCACCGGCCGCCCCAAGCAGATGGCCGATTGACGACTTGGTCGACGACATCGAAATCTTCGACGCGGCATTGCCGACAAGCCGCTCGACGGCGCCGAGTTCAATCGTGTCGGCCATGGTCGAGGTGCCGTGAGCGTTGATGTAGTCGACATCGGCAGGCGTCAGCTTGGCCCGGTTCAGCGCCGCCGTCATGCAGCGGAAGGCACCGTCGCCATCCTCGGCGGGCGCCGTGATGTGATGCGCGTCGCCGGTGAGACCATAACCGGTTACCTCGGCATAGATCTTGGCGCCGCGCGCCTTGGCATGCTCGAGCTCCTCCAGCACGACAACGCCGGCACCTTCACCCATGACGAAGCCGTCGCGGTCGCGATCATAGGGACGCGACGCCGTTTGCGGCGCATCGTTGCGATCGGTCGACAGCGCCCGGCACGCGGCGAAGCCGGCGATCGACAGCCGCGTCACCGGCGCTTCGGCGCCACCTGCAAGCATCACGTCGGCATCGCCCCACATGATCAACCGGGCAGCATCGCCAATGGCGTGCGCGCCAGTCGAACAGGCCGTGACGACGGCATGGTTCGGGCCTTTCAGCCCGTGCCGGATCGAAACCTGCCCGGAGACGAGATTGATGATCTGGCCCGGGATGAAGAAAGGGCTGATGCGGCGCGGGCCGCGTTCCCTGAGGATCATCGCGTTCTCGGCGATGCCCTCGATGCCGCCAATGCCGGAGCCGATCAGGACGCCGGTGGCGCATTGCTCGGCATGTGTCTTCGGCTCCCAGCCGGAATCCTTCAGCGCTTCGTCGGCGGCGGCAATCCCGTACAGGATGAAGTCGCCGATCTTGCGCAATTCCTTCGGCTCGAGCACGGCCTCGGGATTGAAGGTGGCATTGCTGCCGTCGCCACGCGGAATGACGTGGGCGATCTTGCAGGCAAGATCTTCCACCTCGAACTCGGTGACGCGCTTGGCAGCGCTGCGGCCGGTCAGCAATTCCTTCCAGCTGTGCTCGAAGCCCATGCCGAACGGCGACAGCAGCCCAAGGCCCGTGACGACGACACGCCTCATCGCAGGTCCTCCCCGGTGATGACTGCGGAAAATATCAGGCCGAAGCCTTGTCGATGTACTTCACCGCATCTCCGACGGTCAGGATCGTCTCGGCCGCGTCGTCGGGAATCTCGACGCCGAATTCTTCTTCGAACGCCATGACGAGTTCGACCGTGTCGAGGCTGTCGGCGCCCAGATCATCGATGAAGCTCGCCTGCTCCGTCACTTTGTCGGCATCGACGCCAAGGTGCTCGATGACGATCTTCTTGACGCGCTCTGCGGTGTCACTCATTTGGGCATCCTCGTCTTTTGTTTGTCTGTCTTCGTTAGCGGGCAGAATGCCGCTAATCAAGCTGAAAGATGGTCCTGCCGGAAACGCAACGGCTACGACCGGTTTTTGCCCGAACCGCCGGGTTGCGGGCCGCATTACACGAAAATCAGCTGAGGTCCAAGCCGAAATGGGCCTTCTCCGATGACTTTGAGCGGGTTCTGTCGCGACCCCGCTCCATCCCTCCGTCGCATGCGTGCCTGGCGTCCCGCAAAAGAAATTCCGCGAGAATGGTCCAGCAGGATGACCGACGCGGGTCGATTAGAGTCATTGTTCTAGACGCGAACCAGCGACAAGACGGGCATCTTGGGCATGCCGACGACAGCCAGACGAAAATCGAAAATGGAGATAGCCTGCTAACTGAAAAGTTACTCCATCATGGTACCGTTAATGATTCTGTCAAGAAATGGTGCCCCGATGACGGTCGCGCTGGCTTGCGGGAATAAGAAAAGGAGTGGACGTATGTCATCCTTGCTCAACAAAAGAGGCCTGACGACCAAGCGCTGCCTAGTCATACTGGCGATTTTCGCATTTGGCATTCTGCCTGCGCGGGCATTGGAATCCATAAAGCTCCCAGAACCGCCGGACACGGTTGCTTTCAATATCCAGAAGAACGGTGAATCGACTCCGATCACCTTGAGGCAACTGGAGAAGCTCGGCCTCTATAGAATCACGACCCCAAGCCCTTTCGAAAGCGGCCAGCTTACATTTGAGGGCGTCCTGTTCAGCGATGTTCTCAAGCTGGTTGGATTGGAGGGCAAGGATTCCGTTGTTCTGCGAGCCGTCGACGACTATGTGCAGATAATTCCGAGAGAGGACTGGACCGACGGTCCTCTCCTGCTCGCCACGCGACAGGACGGAAAGTTACTGACCCGACGCACCCAGGGTCCTACCCGGCTCGTCTATCCCCTCAATGACTATCCTGGCTTCGATACGCCGATTCGCAAACCACGATGGGTCTGGCTGATCAAGGCGATCGAAGCCGGCAGCTAGTTGAGCTTCCGCGTGACCTTGATGGCAAAGCTTGGAAAGAGGGGCTGGCGAGTTCCGGTTACATACGGGACAGCCATAGCTGCAGCCGTGGCCTGTTCAAGCATCTTGATCACGGTGTTGTTTCTCAGCATCAGCAAGATAGAGTCGTCGCTGCCCCGGTTCGGGTTTTTCGCCATTCGCGAATTCCACATCGCCATACGCGACGTGACGCACTTGCGGGATATGATTTCGCTCGCTCAGGCTGCTCCCACGTCCACAACAAGCCTCGATCAGCTACTGGCGGCAAATGATCTGGTTTATGTCCGCTTCGAGCGGGTCGACGGCAGTGGAACGAGTCGTGAAATTCCTGCCTACGCGGGGATCGTGCCGCGCGTCAACGACCTGGTGACGCGGACTGATGCGCTGATTGCAGCCGGGCTACCTCTCGATGCAGACAGATTGAAGGAAATGGGGCTGGAACTCGATCAGATCGTAGCCCGAATGAATGAGGAGTATTATAAATTCGGTGAACAGGTAAACGCCGATCTCTACGCCTCAGAAATCAGCCTGAATAGATTTAATTATCAGATTGCCTTCGCGTTGGCGATTTTGTCACTACTTGCAATCGGGACTGCCGTTTTGCTTATCGGCCGCCGTGAGACCATAAAGAAACTGGAATTTCTGGCCTGGCGTGACGCGACCACTGGTTTGAAGAACCGTGCCTGGATGTCAGCCAATAGAGACGATTTGCTGGATCGCGCAAAGCTAGCTGGCAAGCAACTCCATCTTTACCTGATCGACCTCGATCATTTCAAGAATGTGAATGATACGTTCGGCCATCACGTTGGCGATCTTCTGCTGAAAGCCGTCGCCGAAATCCTGCAGTTGATCGAACGCCCCGATGACGTATTTGCGGTTCGATTGGGTGGAGACGAGTTCGCCGTCATCGAGGTTGGAATGACGCATTCGGCCGAAAAAGGTCTCGGCAATCGTCTTCGGGAGCAATTGAATGGGTTTGCCGAGCTGGAAGGCCATCAAGTTCGAGTTGGCGCAAGCATCGGCATGGCCAGTTTTCCGCAGCACGGTGCGGAAATTTCAACATTGATGCGCAACGCGGATAGCGCTCTCTATGCCGCAAAAGCCCAGGGGCGGGCCGGCCTGGTGACGTTTTCGCCTGCAATCCTCAGTCAAATCGATGTGCAGCTTGGCGAAGAGGCCGCAATCAAGCGAGCGCTTAATTGCGACGAATTCTTCCTGGTCTGGCAACCACAATTTGAGTTGGCAACCGGCCGCATGACCGGGGCCGAGGCCTTGGTCCGTTGGCGTGACCCGATCTCAGGGGCGATTCGGCCGCCGATATCGTTTATTCCAACAGCCGAGCGAAGTGACCTGATATTGGAACTCGACAAATTGGTCTTGAGCAAGGCTTGCCGGCAGGCAGCACAGTGGCTGCCCATTTGCTCGGAGGACTTTGTCTGCTCGGTAAATCTTTCAGGAAAGAGTCTTCAGAATGACGTCTACTTCACCCATCTGGTTGAAGTGTTGCGACAAACGGGACTGCCGACGTCACGTCTGCAACTGGAAATCACTGAAGGGGTGTTTGTCCAGAACAGCCGAAGCGCTTTGGATATCCTGACCGAAATTCGAAACATCGGAGTCAGTTTGGCACTCGACGATTTTGGCTCTGGCTATGCAAGTTTCGGCTATCTCGCCGATTTCAACCTGGATCAATTGAAGATCGACCGGTCCTTCTTGAGCGATTTGGCATCGTCCCCGAAAAAGCAGAATGTCGTGCGAGGGATCATAGCGCTGGCCAATTCGCTCAGCCTGACCGTCGTGGCGGAGGGGGTGGAAAACGAAGCGCAGCTAGATTTTCTGATTGCTGAACAATGTCACCGCGCTCAAGGGTTCTTTATGTCGAAGCCCATCGAAGAAACCTTGCTGACAAACCACATGATTGCCCGGCGAGGCAGGACGAGAAGCGCAGGAAAATTCAAGCTGAGCCTCTCCGCCTAGTCATCGTTCGACCGGCCTCATTCCGAACAACTGGTCTCATCCCGAACAAAGCGGATGCGCGGGGAAGTGCCGCGTCCGGTCAAATCATCGCCATGCCGCCATTTACATGGATGGTCTGGCCGGTGACGTAGGCGGCTTCGTTGGAGGCGAGATAGGCGACAGCGGACGCGACTTCAACGCTGGTGCCCATGCGGCGCGTCGGGATCGCCGCCATGATCGCCTCTTTCTGCTTGTCATTGAGCTTGCCGGTCATCGCCGACTCGATGAAGCCCGGGGCGACGCAGTTGACGGTGATGTTGCGAGTGGCGATCTCCTGCGCCAGCGATTTGGAAAAGCCGATCATGCCGGCCTTGGAGGCGCAGTAGTTGGTCTGGCCGGGATTGCCGGTGACGCCGACGACCGAGGTGATGTTGATGATGCGGCCGTGGCGGCGGCGCATCATCGGATGGGTGAGTTCGCGGGTCAGCCGGAACACGGCGGTCAGATTGACTTCGAGCACGGTGTCCCAGTCGGCATCCGACATGCGCACGAACAGCCCGTCCTTGGTGATGCCGGCATTGTTGACTAGGATGTCGACGCCTTCGAGATCGACCTCCGCCTTCTGGCCGAGCGCCTTGACCTCGTCGCGGTTCGACAGATTGGCCGGAAACAGCTTGACCCGGTCGCCAAGCTCGGCGGCCAGCGCTTCCAGTTTCTCGACGCGGGTGCCGTGCAGGCCGACGATCGCGCCTTGCGCATGCAGCACCCTGGCGATCGCCTCGCCAATGCCTCCCGATGCGCCGGTGACGAGCGCCTTGCGGCCAGTCAATTCAAACATGTCTTTTCCTTCTCTCAAACCGGACAACGATTATCTGTAGACATCACTGCCCCAGAAGTCGTCGGCTTTCATAATACCTTCCTCACCGATCCTGATCCGCACCAGCACCGCGGCGGCAAGACAGTAGTCTTCTAGGTCCTCAAGGCCGCGCTCAATGAACTCGCGCATGTAATAAGCGCTGGCGAGACCGGTCTTGGACGCGAGAGCATCCAGGCGCAGCCTGACCTCTGGAGAAAGACGGATCGATGTGGGCATGCCGCACCTTGGTTGCGATGCGCGTATTCATGTGGCCGCGCGTCTGTGAATTCAAGTCAGGCCGTTCAACCAAGCGCCGCTAGCGCTGCCTCGACTTCGACCGGCGTGCCGACAGCTGATGTGGCGATGTCGCGGTTGATGCGGCGCGCCAATCCCGAAAGCACCTTGCCGGCGCCAATCTCGTAAAGTGTGGTGACGCCATTTGCGCCGAACCATTCCACCGTCTCGCGCCAGCGCACGCGGGAGACCACCTGCTCGACCAGACGCCGCGCGATCTCGTCGGGGTCATTGGTCGGGGTGACGGTAACGTTGGAGACGATGGGCACCACCGGCGCGGCCTTCGTCACGCTGGCCAACGCCTCGCGCATGATCTCGGCCGCAGGCGTCATCAGAGCGGAGTGGAAGGGCGCAGACACCTGCAGCATCAGCGCGCGCTTGGCGCCCTTTTCCGTGCACAGTTTTGCCGCCAGTTCGACCGCGGCCTTGACGCCGGAAATGACGAGTTGGCCACCGCCATTGTCGTTCGCCACCTGGCAAACAGAGCCCTTCCCGGCCGCTTGGGCGGCCTCGGCGCAGGCAGCTTCGACATCGGCCTGTTCCAGTCCGATGATCGCTGCCATCGCGCCCTCGCCGGCCGGCACCGCCGCCTGCATGGCGTTGCCGCGGATGCGCAGCAGCCGGGCGGCATCGGCAACCGAAACGAAGCCTGCGGCCGCGAGCGCCGAATATTCGCCCAGCGAATGGCCGGCGACATAGGCGACCTTGCCTTTCAGCGAGAAACCACGCGATTCCAGCGCCCGGATCGCGGCCAGCGACACCGCCATCAGCGCCGGTTGCGCGTTGGCGGTCAGGGTCAACGTCTCTTCCGGACCTTCCCAGATCAGCTTCGACAGGTTTTCGCCGAGCGCGTCATCGACTTCCTGGAAGATCCGGCGCGCCTCCGGAAAGGCGTCGGCGAGATCCTTGCCCATGCCGACAGCCTGGCTGCCTTGTCCAGGAAAGGTGAATGCAACGGCCATGCGAGGGCTCCCAAGGGTTGGTTTTGCTTGCCTGGTAGATGAGTTTTTCTTGCGTGTGACGCAAGGCGGGCTGCCAAGTCAAGCCCGGTTCGACCCCGCCCGGCGGCAACTTTGTCTGCAGAGTGCCTGTTCCGAAAGGCTTTTTGGCGATCACACTCCATGAATCAATTTGCCGCCACATCTTTTTCGCAGCGATGGCCAGCTTGATGCCCTGTTGATGGGTATCCTCGAAGACCGTGGTGAAGCCAAACTAACCCGCCCCCTAAACGAGTTGAGGGTTACGATCCGGCATCGGCGGCCAGAGAGCTACCTCGATGTAATTTGCTCGAACTTGAATTTATAGAGCGGACTGACCATCGAGGGCTCTTCCAGCAGATTGGTATCCACAAGCCCGCTGACATCCGACGGGTAAAAATGCCCCGAGAAAACAATTGTTTGGCCGACTTCCAAACCCAGAACGGTTTGATACAAGCTCGAGTCAGCGGTTATAAAACTTCCGTCATCCGGCTTGGTTCGTTCCGATGACCCAAGCGTTTCTGCGGTCTGGTTCAAAATTCCGTCCAGCATCGAGTCCGGATTATCCAACAAGCTCCCCGAGCCGATTCTAATTTCGTCACCAACCTCAACGGAAAGCGATGCCCAGTGGCCGTTCACCTTATCGACTTTGTACACCTTCCCGACCCAGTTCGAGACTGAAAAACTGCCTTGGCTAAACGGTTGGAGCTTTTTGCCTCTTTCCTGCAAAAGCGTGGATTTTAGCAACTCGTTTTGTGATCCCTTGTATCTCTCCCGAAATTCGCTGTTGATTGCGACAAACCTCGCTTCTTGGTCAGGAATGATCGGATCAGATTGAACATTCTGGATCGGATTGGACTGGGCACCTGCGGCGTTGGTTCCTGCGCTGCTGACGGCCTCGTTCCCCGGTGCAAATTTGGCCGAGTCATCATTGAGGTTGATGGCGAGATGCAGCAAATACAACCCTCCAACTACAACCACGAACCTGACCAGAAATTTCGTGCCAAATTTGCCTTCAGTGGCCCGAGTATCCGCACTCTTCGAATCCGAAGGAAACATCAAAGCCGACACGGCCCTCTCAAATTCCTTCTTGCTCAGAGTCTTATTTGAGAGCAGCCCGTAGAGCTTGTCGATTTCCTCGGCGATTTTGAGGTGCTTGCCACTAATAAGTTGCGACTTGGCACTTTCGTACCCTTTTGCGGAGATGACCCCTCTTTCTCGGAGAGACGAGAGTCGACCTAATTCGTCCGCAATCTCTGCGCTCATTTCACTTGCCCCCAACTCTTTCCTCACGCCTGAATTAATATCCAAGACAGCGTCAATGTTCAACGAAGGACACGTAATTTATTACGGAATTTTGCCGCCTTAGTCGGATATTGTTCGGTTCACGGCTTGAGGCTGGCAGCGCAATGCTGCCCTATGTCAGCGACCAAAAACTTCGGCACGATTCTGAGGGAACTCCGCAAGTTGCGAGAGCTTACGCAGGACGATTTGGCGCTCCGGACGGATAGGTCAGTTGACGCTGTTTCCCAGTGGGAAAGAGGACTGAATTGGCCCAACTTCGAAACCCTCGTACGCCTCGGCAAGGCTCTGGATGTCCCCGTGAGAGTTTTCTTTCAAGAGGGCGATCTGACTCAATCTGAGCAACGGGCCATGCTTGAGATTCAAGCCGGCGTGATACTCTCAGGACTTAATGATGGCGATTTGCAGGTTGCAGTTGAGCAGCTAAGGGCGCTGGCAAAACGAACCCAATCGGCGTCATAGTTTGTAATTTAGGCAGGCCCGAGCATGGCACAAAGGGCACACCTCTCCCAAATTGCCAGCATCCTCTGGCTTTCTGCGGCACCATGCTCTCTTCGCCGTTTGTTGCGGCTACGGCTGACGCTCTCCGTTCGGATTCGTTAGAAGCTTGGTGCGCATCCACTTTTCCCCTATTTTTTCAATGATCGCATATCTGTCTGGGTCCTCCGATGCGATGACCTTTAGCACTCCAAAAGCCCTGCCAAAGTCATTGTCACTCGCAGATTTGATGTAGAGGCGAGGAAAAATGATAACAAGCAAGCTGAACGCAACGGCCAACAATCCGAGGCCAGCAAAGACCAAAAGAGCCAAGCCTAAAAGCAGTCCGTAAACAGGGGTATCCAAAAAGAACCTATCAGTGGCCGAAAGTTCCCGCTGTTCATCGGTCGGAGCTTTTCTAATTTGCACCGGATCATCACCAACAGATATCAAAATATCCCCACCGCCGGATGAATCGGAAAATCCGGAATCATCAGCAAGGCCGTAAACCTCAATCTTTTCGTTCGGCGCAATTGTATAGTCTTTCGCTGAATCTCCCGGGTACTCGATATTCCCGTCTGCATCGACAGCAGCAACTTTAAACCCACTGAGTTTAAGATTCAGGTTTTTATATATCTTTCCACCAAAATTCGAGATGACAAATTTCTGAATGACAAAGCCCGAGTTAAAATCGTAGTCGTGCTTTCGAAGCGCATCGACCCCACTTGCCGGCGTCATTCGACCATCGGCAATAAGCTTAGCAAGCCCAGCCTGGATAATGTCATTTCCTGTATATAGGGGCAGCGATATCGTGCTCTGATACGCATCAATCGATGGCTTCTCCGGCCCTTGCTGTAGGAAGTAATGGTTGAATGAGGTTACGATGATAGCCGTGATAATCGACCCAACAATGCCATAAAGCCACGCCTTCATTTACGGATTCCCCCTCTTGATCGACCGGGAATCCCCCAGCCAATCAAGCCTATCTTATCACGACAACCTGGGGCCTCACCACAAAGGAGCGGAAAGCCGCCCCCCTTGATCCGAGCATACCTGAGCACCAAAGATGTCCCCGCCGCCCAACTATGTCAGGCGTGCTTCCCCGCCTTGAGCGTGGCCACAGCCCCCGCCAACAGAGACTCGATTGATTTGCGAATGTCTGCTCGATGAGAGAGAGGCATTGGAGTCCACACAGGGCGAGCTTCGTCATGCACTGAGATTTCAAAGTTGCTGAGGGGACTATCCAGATTCTTCAACATGCCGGCTGCTCTGTAGCCGAGTTTTTTCGTTCCACTGTGATCCGCAGCGCTCAGAGTAACTTCCCATTCGTATGTTCCATCGGGGAGCGTATCCACACAACAGTTGAGAACCGGACCATCGTATTGCTTAGCAGTCATTGAAAGCCCCCTTTTGGTCGTCCCCAGAGCCCCGAGGAAATCAGCCCGCAGCCCTAAGGGGCGTCCCCGACCAGTCAAACCGGAAGCAGTTAGCCTGTTCCTCAAGGACTCGATCCTTCGAGGTCAGTCCTAGGTCTAGATAGAGCACAGCCCCATCGGACGGCATCCTCGTGGCGGCGTTCACCACGATAACGGAAAGCACCGGATAGCCCGCACGTGACAACGTATGGCTATCCCGCCAAGGATGTCTCCCCAGCCCCGAGTGGCAACGTTGAATTTTGTCGAAAGCTCACCGTAAGTGACTGTGTCCCCAGCCGTCGCAACTGCAGCAAGGTGCCGGGCGACATCCAACCGAAAGCTGTTCTTCATTTTCAAATAATGGCTTGCTGATATCTGGCCCATTGACGATCCCCCTAATTTCCACCCAGCCCCAAATCTTGGATGTCCTACGACTTTCACTTTCTAGATGGCTTCGCTCTAACTTTTGGCTTGGCGGGCGGCGTAGTTAGCTGCCTGTAGGCATCGTCGATTCGACCACGAGTTTTTCCGATGAATCCACCGCTCCTGATTGCGACGTCCCGCACAGAATCGTTCCGAGAAAAATAAAGAAGCATTCTTATCAAGGCATACACGGACAAGGTGACCCTTGGAATTTTGCGCTGGTTAATCAGATCAAAGATCGGTGCAAATGATGAGACTAAGTCATTGAGTGTAGCATCCAGCTTCTGGATGGTGTCAATCTCCGTCGCCCGCAATAGCGGAAGCAATCGATTGTAGCGCTGGTCTTCTTCGTCAATCTGCCCAGTGAATGTAGGTACGTGAAGTCCGCTCCTCCTTGCGGCAGATACGAGCTTTTTGACTGTTGAACTCTCTTCAAGAAACACTTCCAGAGAGTCTTTGTTGACTGCAACCTGCAGCTTTCCGGCTTTCACCCCCTCTGCATATTCTTCCCTTAGTTTAACAACCCGCCGCTCAATATCGGTCAAATCCTCGTCAACACCTTCAAGCATTGCGCTAACTCGATAGAGCTTGCGCTTGATCGGGATCGGAACTGCGCTGTCATTTCCATACCTAAGCCGCCTGTCTAGGGCGGCCCAGGTATGTTGAAGCAGGGTCCGTACCTGTATCTCCAGCTTCATACCTGCGAACTGTACGTATTCTGGAAGTTTATCTCTGGCCGATCCATAACTGGCGATGTAGTGGATTGAGGCGTAGCCAAAGCGATCCGGCTCCGATGCTTGGGTCTTATCGATCGAGTTGACCAAGTCGATTTCATACCAGCTTTTAATCAAGCGACAAATTGCATCTACGTCCTTTTGGTAATAGGCGATTATGCGTATTCCGCTCAAATCAGTGATATCCGTATACTTTTCGTATTTGCCGATTTTATCTGGCCTAGTTACCTTCTTCGAAAAACTTGCAAGGTCTTTGGTTCTCTTCTCGATAGCCAAATACTCGATACTTTTCCCATTCATCAATGACTTTATTCTATGCTCGGATTCTTTTGTAAACTCGAGATATCTCCGTCGGCTTTTCTTGAAGTCAGATATCATCCTTGCGGCATGATCCATCCCCTCACCCCCTATCGATTGTTACCCAGCAAACTGCCTTCCGATCACCAATAGCCCCTGCTCCTGTGGGAACGACCATATCTGTTCGCTTGTGTCCCACAAGAGTTCCATTGACATTTTGGGAATTCTGTCCCACAATCTCATAGGGGCTATTGGGAAGGATTTTGCATGTTTGTGGGTTATGCGAGGACAAGCACTGTAGACCAACAGGCTGGGTATGAGGCGCAGCTTCGGGACATCAAATCGCAGGGCTGCGAGAAGGTTTTCAGCGAACAGGTTTCTTCCGTCAATGCACGCCGGGACGAACTTGAGCGGGTGATCGAGTTCGTGCGTGAGGGCGACATCCTTGTGGTGACACGACTTGACCGCCTCGCCCGTTCGGTTGCCGATCTGTGCCAGATTGTCGCCCGGCTTGAGGCCAAAAAAGTCGGATTGAAAATCCTCGACATGAACGTGGACACCACCACCCCAACCGGTCGCCTGATGTTTAATCTGCTGGGCTCAATTGCTCAGTTTGAGCGGGAATTAATGCTTGAGCGTCAGCGTGAAGGAATCGCCAAGGCTAAGGCCGAAAACAAGTTCAAAGGCCGGGCACCTACCGCCCGCCGCAAGTCCGATGCCATTTGGTCAATGCATCGGGCAGGCAAGAAGCCAACTGAAATCGCCAAGGCAATCGGGGTGGGACGCTCGTCCGTGTATCGGATTTTGGCTGAGGCCGCTTGATGGCCCAAACTGCGACTGGGCTGCTCCTGGAGCAGTCGCCGACGCAAGGGGTGGATCGGCAACCTTTCCCTGCCCGCTCGTGCTGAGATCGACAGGCTGCTTAAAGAGACCGGTGTTGAGAACTTCAAAGACAACTGGCGAGAGCACAAAGCCGACCTTGACGATCTTGAGAGCAGCTTCGGCACGAAGCCCTGACACCGGACAGCGCTGTTATCGTCAGCGGTTCAAGGTAGAGGGCCTGTTGCTCGAATTTACAGCCACACATGGCGGCCCTGTGACCTTTCGAGCAATTGGCGGGCAGACACAGCTGAAGGCGTTCTCCGGCGGCTCCTGGGGCGGCTGGGACGATGAAATCGCTCAGTTCACTGGAAGCGGCTATTTCCGGAATGGCTTTCTCGTCCTGCGGCACGTTGTGTCACTTACAAGCGACTGGGTTCGACGTGAAAGGCCCTTTCGTTTTCACTTCGAAGCTGTAGACGAGAGGAAGCACCGGATTTATCTTTACCTGGTGGCTCGCTACCAGGCCCCGATGAAACGGCGTTACGTGCATTTTATGGACGGAAATCGGTTCTGGTTCGTTCGGACTTCCGACGACCCCGGCTTGGGCCAGCAAATTCCTGATAACGACGGCCGGGCCGGTGATCACCACATTGGCTGAAGTAGACCGCAGAGACGGTATCGAGCGCTTTGACCAGCTTGTGGACCTCGACGCTGAATAGCTTGCCAGTGAGGGTCAAAACCGGCTCATTTCGTCGACTCAGGCGAAAACGGCGGGAAACGCAATTGCACGACTTACAAACCAAGTACCCGATAATTTTGGCCGACCCTGCATGGCACTTCAAAACGAATGTGACCAAGAATGGGCGACACGTAACGAAGCACTACGACACGATGAGTATCGAGGCGATCAAAAATCTCCCTGTTGCTGACATTTCAGCAGATGATGCAATTCTTTTCCTCTGGGTAACCAATCCGCTGCTTGATAGGGCGCCCGAGATAATCGCTTCTTGGGGATTTCGGTATAAGACGGTTGGATTCACGTGGATCAAGCAAAACAAGAAAAGTGAAGGGCTGTTCAAAGGCATGGGTTACTACACCCGTGCCAACGCAGAACACTGCCTGATTGGAACACGTGGAAAGGTATTGCCTCGAAAATCGAAATCAATCGAGCAGCTCATTTTTGCCCCAAGGCGAGAACATTCACGAAAACCGGACGAAATTTACCATCGCATCGAGGCCTTGTATGAAGGCCCATATCTGGAACTGTTTTCCCGCAGTTCGAAGCCGGGATGGACGCTCTGGGGAAATGAGGTTGGCAAATTCAAGACCGGAACCCGCCCGACAATCGCCAAACCGCCGAGAGGAAAGCTTACGGCAGCCGATGTTATCGAAATCCGGCGACAGTTTCATGAAGACGGAGCGTGGCAATCTGTGATTGCCAAACGGTTTGGGGTTTCCGTGCCGACAATCTCTAGGTGCATAAAGCACAAAGTCTTTGGCGTTTAGTTCTTGGACCCGCCGTCTCCCATGCGAGGGGCGGAAACGCACTGAACCAAGCTTGTTTTCCAATATAATGATTATATTAACGGTTATATTCTTGATGTGCTGTATTACCGTACATATTTCAAATATGCGATAAATGTAGAATCAAGCGATGGTTGATTATCTATTGACAGCCCTGAGGGTTTGTGCTATTACTAGCTGGACATTGACGATACCCACCCAATCAGCCCCTCAACATTGAACTCGCTTGGGGAGCTGTAGTTACGTGATGATTACGCAAATGCCACTTTTGAGCCTTTGCGTTCCATACCATTCGGTCTGTCAACGGATGAAGTGTGGCAATTACTAAATACTCACTGCGTGCACAGGGATATTCGCTGCGCAGCAGATTGGCGTGGATCGCATTGTTATGATTAGGTTTGAAACGGCACTTTTGCCTCCAACAGCGAAGCTATGCCAATATTTAGGAAAGACTGCGAGATGGATGAAAACAACCCAAGAGACATCGCCCTGAGTGACATCGAGGCGCACTGTCCACGTTATTATTCTGATTTCTACTCAATCGTCAGTTCATCGGTGTCGGATTTTGAAGCTGCCGAAACCTTAGACGAAAAGGTCGATTGCTTATTCACGTTGCAGCTCATGCTCGCCTCGGCCTGTGTTCGTTTGCTGCCAAAGACTCGTTGAGACGAGGTCGACACACTATGGCAGTGACGATAGCGATCGACCCGACTGCTTTGCCGGCCCTCAAGCTAATGGCAAAGCGGAGTGGCAAAGACAGCGTCCAGGAACTGGCCGGCCAGATTCTCAACGACTGGCTGGTGCAGAACAAGGCTGACATAGCCCGTGAGTTGATCATCGAGAAGATTGCTCGCCACCGGATGACCCAGTTCGTTACGATTCCTTTCGTCCGAACTGGGTCGATCGAGGAGGCAGCAGAAATAGCCTATCGGAAGATCAGAGCTTCAAAGGCGCAGCCACCACTTCCGATGGAGGACCCCATATCTATCTTGAGGGCGCAAGATCGGCCTACCGGCGATCGTTTGGTCAAACGATATTTCTCTACGCTGCGTCGTCAGTTTGATCGAAATTTGCCGGCAGTTGCAATCAGTGAGACCGTCAAGAAGAACGGGATCGACTCGACCTTCCTTCACTATCATTGCCTGCTTGCAATCCCGGACCACGAGGAGCTTAGGTTTCGCCGGATGTCCCAACATTT
Organism: Mesorhizobium sp. M0621; assembly: GCF_040320745.1. Taxonomy (NCBI): domain Bacteria; kingdom Pseudomonadati; phylum Pseudomonadota; class Alphaproteobacteria; order Hyphomicrobiales; family Phyllobacteriaceae; genus Mesorhizobium; species Mesorhizobium sp. M0621. The sequence continues at coordinate 20,673 of NZ_JAMYQF010000044.1, forward strand.
CTGGGGCAAGATTGGGATGCAGAAGGTTGGCTTCCCTGTGAAGCCGTCGATCCTTCGGCTGGATTCACAAGATTTGGCCATCCGTTATGCCCTCAAGAACGTGGACGAGCGTTACCCGATCGAGAACATTATCCTGTCGGGCTATGATGCACAGCCGGCATAGATCGAGTTGACGGCCCGTTCGCTGGGGCAAAGACCTGGGAAATAGGATGGCTGAAAATCGCTTAGATTCGGAGTTGTCGACGATCTTGGTAATCGGGCCGCTTCTTGGAAGCTCTTTACCCGTTCGGGACCAAACATCGATTTCTACCTCGCCTGTCGTGAACTCGGGGGCTCACTCAAGACTAGCTTTCATCAGTCGGGATTTTGGCACACCGCTTATGACCAGGCGGCCTTTGAACGAATGAAACCGAGCGACCAAGAGGGTCGTAATTGGTTCATCAGCAAGTGGCCAAAGCCGACCGAAAAGCTACCGGGATTCCGGATAGGCATGCACGTCATCACGCCATTTGGATCGTCGACGGTTCAAGACAAAAACTTGCCCGCAGGTTTCATAAAGGTTGCGCCCGCCCCGACCGGACGAGCAATCGAGTTCACTGTTGCGGTAAGCGAACCGCAAGTGCTCATTTCAGGCTGGCCAGGAAGCAGGACGGGAACGAGCCTTGTCGGCACGCTGGCGCTTACCGACGGCTCGACCGTCTGGGTTCTATCGTCCGTGGTCGATATACCCGAAATCAAAGTTCCTCACCGCAGTCCCCATTTCTTCGAAGGCCACGACGTGTCTGACCTCAGAAGCGAGGCCTTACGGGCGCTGGCGTTTGCGGACTGCGCCGACGGATCGAAGATGATTGTCGACGCCAAGGTTGCGCCCTTGGCTCGCCCGTGAGGACCAGCCCCTTGCTCGCTCGCTAATATTAAGCTGAGACCAATTCGGCTATGTCGGTCAAAGGACCGAGATTCAGGAAAACCGGAGTCGAAGGACGAGTTCTTTTCGGCATCAAGATGGCCCTAAACTCTCGCTGGTAAGCGTATCGGAAATGTTTGAGAAAATGGATCTCGTTGGCACTTTCGACGTCAACCGTTTTGTATGGATCGTAATAAACAACAGGAGAAAAAACAGCTCTGGCAAGCACGTCGTCTTCATTATCTGAATTGTGTCTATGTATGCTCTGAACCGCTCGCCTTTTGAATTCTTCGACATCTTGAATTACCAAGCAGCTATCCGCATTGAACTCGGCATACATCCGCAATTCATAAACGCAGGAGAATGAACACACCCAAAATTCAGATTCGAGTTCGTAATAGCCTCCATTGCTGACATGGACTTGATTTTCATTGTCGAACTGGGCAGGGAGAAGAGCGCCGTCGGCATACGCTAGCGACGGACTAAAGCGAAGTTTGCCACTATGAAGAAGCGAGCTGTTGAATTCCTTAGCAGAGAATCGGAATATCTTTTCCGGCTTTCGATAGGCTGTAGAGAAGGTTTTGTTTGAGGTACGAAGTTCATGTCTGACAGCCCACTTTTGTTCAATAAGAGCCTTCTCTGCATCAATTATTTTACGCTTATCATTTGCTTTTATTACATCTCTGCCTCTAAGCTCTCCTTCGTACGCAACCTCTATCATCATTTTAAAAAAATCAAGGTGAGGTAAAGAGTAGTATATACCGCCGTCGATAGTAATATCTGGTTTGTATTTCCAACTGTCCCAGTCGAGAGCCATTATATTGTCGAAAATATCGCACATCCTACCTTCTAGGTCTTCGATCGATGTCGTGAGCAGATAGCGATTCTTCAGATACTCCTGTCGCCAAAGCCGAGGCATTTCGGTGTTCATAGACACGGGCTTCGGAAAACGATGGATTTCTTGGCCCGGATTGAGGCGTGATCCACCAAGGTCGTCCTGGCCCTTCATATCGCCTCCTTAGGAATGATCCTCTCGTCGATTCGCTTAGCATGGGCTCTCGTCGGGCTAGATCAACCGGAAATCGTGCATCACGGTCAGCGACCCCCGCCCGTGACTTTTCTGAATGATCTCCGGATACCTTGGATTTCTGCCGGTTGGCGCTTACATCTTAAGTGCGACTCACGTCGAGCTGGGGATGGTCGAAAAATGACAGATTCGGGGCTTGGTGGCTTGGCACTTGATCCGGCGACACGTGCATTGTTCGAATTTGTAAATAGCCCTGGCATGAGGCAAGCGCAGCTTGCGTTCAGAGGCCTTCCGGAGAGCCCGGCCTTCAAGGAGGCTCAGAAGCTGGTAGCAGCCATCAGGGACCTTCCGAAGAGTCCTGCCTTCACGGAAGCCCAGAAGCTGGTAGCAGCCATCAGGGACCTTCCGAAAAGTCCTGCCCTCACGGAAGCCCAGAAGCTGGTAGCAGCCATCAGGGACCTTCCGAAGAGTCCTGCCCTCACGGAAGCCCAGAAGCTGGTAGCAGCCATCAGGGACCTTGCGAAGAGTCCTGCCCTCACGGAAGCCCAGAAGCTGGTAGCAGCCATCAGGGACCTTCCGAAGAGTCCTGCCCTCACGGAAGCCCAGAAGCTGGTTAGCGCCTTCAGCGCTTTTGCCGCCAGCACGCCATATGATTTGCCCACTGTGAATGCGATCAAGGGGCTTGCAATTGCTATCAACAGCCCCACTGAATACGCCTCCACACTAGAGCATTTTTCAAATTCCTCGGCCGGTAGGATTATCCAGGAGATAGCCTATTCCCGGATCACAGAGGCAGAAGACGAGGCAGAAGCACCGGTTCACTCTATCGGGAGTATTCGCTCAGATAGAAACCCAATAAGCATCGCTCATTCGGACATACACAATGAGATACTAAAATCTCTGTCTGCGATTCGATATACGCTCGACAAAAACAGCACTTCTCGATCCGAAAAATTACTGTCTCTTTTTATATTTCCTGCCGTTTTATCATTGTTTTGCGTCATACTCTCCGCATACCTGTCGTCATATGACCTTTCTAAACTTAGCTCTTCAATGCGAGATGATTTGCAGTCGGGCGACGAGCGAGTCATACACAAAATAACAGAAAAGCTCTACGAGATAGAGATCTCAATCGATAGATTGGCTCAGCGTAAAGAGCCGAATCTCTCATTTTATCTAGTCGTTAGAGCGGTTCCTCTAAATTGGGAAAAGAAGTACTCTGGCGGTCACTACATTTTGCTACAGCCCGGTCAGCGGGTTGAAGTCCTGCGACGGTCAGGCAAATGGCTGGAAGTTCGCACCATACTTGCCGATCATACCGAGATCGCTGGTTGGGTCTTGAAAAAATACCTGCGATCCGCTCGTTGACCGCAGGCACTTTTTCAGCGGAATCCTAGCTCTCTCGCCTGCCGCTCGATGGTAGCCTGTACCTCTTCCATTCTCTCAATGACTCTCTTTGCACCGTCCAGACCAGCCTTGCCGCCGTTCTCAACCATCCAATCCACTTCCCTCATGGTTTCGGCCAGTATGCAGTCTCCTAGCCCCGTAGCCGTCACTAAATCGTCTGGGATGATATCTTTTCCCTTGAACCCCCCAGTGACCGCATAGGGCTTTTTGGCGTTCGTGTAGTCCACATGCACGGTTCGGATTCCACCACCCGCAAAATGGACCGAGAAGGATGAATCAAACTTACTGGTGCCGTCCCGCTTGAGGGTCACGCACTCCACAATCGTCCTGATGTGTTCAGCCACCTTTGCCCGTATCTTGGCATCCTTTGGTAGCTCTACCGGTAGCAGTTCATTGGATGCGCTACGCTCTGCATGCACCTTGTTGCGCTCGACCTCTAGCACCTTTGCCTGTGCGTTGATGGCGTCCAGCTTTTGCCGATTGGACCGAACCCTGCCTTGGTAGATTGGTTCGATATCCGGTGTCTTCTCAATCGCCGACAGATAGGTTTCTTCCACCTTCATCAGGTTCGAACGCTCACCCTGTAGGGCTTGAAGCTGCTTGGTAATCTCTGCCAGCTTGGACTCCGAACCGTCACCGATGACGGCTCGTGTATCAATCTCCCTGACCACTGACAGGAATGCCGACTCGAACACGTCATAGTTCCATGGCTTGTGGCTGCATGTCTTCACGCCAACACCCCTGCAACGGAATTGGAGCGCCTTGTGTGGCTGCTTTTGGTTTCTGCCGTCTTTGATGTTCATGGCTTCGCCGCAATAGTGGCACTTGGCGATGCCCTTAAACAGGTTGGTGTAGTGCTTGCCCGTCCTACCCTTCGCAACCATGTGCCGCTTGGCTCTAGATGCCTCTGCCCGGTAATAATCTTCCTTCGATACGATCGGCGGGAACGCAATCCATGGGTCACCGTCTTTCGGGTGATATTCTCCAAACACTGCCTTGGAACGGAGGACGTAGGCAACGCTGGTGACGGTCCAGAAATCCGAACGGTTCTTGATCGTCTTGCGCTTGTGCTTGGCCAGTAGTGGAACACCTTCCTTGTTCAGGATTTGGGCTATGGCCGTGATGCCTAGCCCGGAGATGCACATATCGAAAATGCGTTGGACGATTGCCACCTTGGCTTCATCCATCTGCAGTTCCCCGCTGGCCTCATAGAGCCACGCAGGCGGGTTGCCGGGAATGTGCTTACCACTTGAACGTGCCTTTTGCGTTCTGCCTGCCCAACTGTCCCTGACACGCCTTGAGAGCTTTTGCACAAATCTGTGATTGCTCTTCATATCGCTGATGGCTTCTTTCAGATTCTCTTCGTCAAGGTCCTCCCAACGGAAGGAGCGTTCATCATCGTCATCATCCCCGAGCGTCACCAACACGATTCCAGCACGAAGGAGGTCCAAGAAGATCGTCAGGACTTCCGCCGTTCTCATGCGGCTCAGGCGGTCTAGCGACTCGACCAACAGGTAAGAGCCCTTGGCAACGAACCCGTCTTTCGCAGAGGTCACAAAAGCGGATATTGCACCCTCTTTCAGGTTCTTGCCCCGGAATGCGGACACACCGGCATCAACCATGATCTTGTCATCAGCCAAGAGAACGCCGTTTCTCTGGCACCACTTTTCGGCCAAATGCTTCTGGCGACGGAATGAATCGCCTTCGCCTTGGATGGCTGATGACCACCGGATGTACGAATAGGCCACCGGTGTTTCTATATTTCCGGTATATGAATGTGAATGTGAAAAAGGCAACGTTTTCATGGGGTTCCACCGTGTTAACCGCCATATGGGACGCCTGTTTGGGGAAACAAGCGACTAGGGTGGCTAATATTTTAGTGGATCACTCCTGATGAAAACCGCTCACGATTCGTTTGCTGGCTCTTCTTATTTTGGCCACAGGCGCTAGCTTTGCGTGACAATTCCATGACAATCGAGTGACGTGTTTGTCGCTGGGGTGGGGAAGTTAAAGTGGCAAAGAGTTCTAAACGCGTCGGCAAAGCCGCGCCGCAGTTCCTGGAAGACGACCCCTCTACCGGCTACCTGCCGGGCAGGAGATGGCCGGTTGTGCGCTATGGGCTGATCAGCCTGGCGATCGCTGCCGTCTTGGTGTTTGCCATCGAATTGATCGTGCGCGGCGACTTTGCCGGCACGGTCTCCTTCTTCCTGCAGCCGCTCAAGCCGGGCTGGACCACCATTGTCGTGTTTGCGCTGATCCTGATCGGCCTCGATGCGGTGCTCGGCCGCAGCCATCAGAGCCTGATGATCGTCGCGCCGCTGACGCTTTCCCTTGCTTTCGTCGGTCACCAGAAGTCGCACTACCTCGGCGACCCGCTCTATCCGGCCGATTTCCTCTATGCCCGCCAGATCTTCGCGCTGCTGCCGCTGCTGGTTCGCGACCGGCCGATGACCGCGCTTGCCATGGTCGTCGGCATCGTCGCCGGCCTGTCGCTGCTCGTCTATGGCTGGCGGCTGTGGCGCCGCAAGGTTCCGTCGCTCAGCCGCAAGGGACGCCTTGCCCGGCTGACGCTCGCAGTGCCGCTGCTTGCCTTCTTCGTTTCGATCATGGACTACGCCACCTTCTCCTGGACCAGGGACCGGCTGCAGATCATTCCGATCATGTGGGACCAGAAGGAGAACTATGCCTCCAACGGCTTTGCGCTGGCCTTCGCGCTCAATGTGCCGATGGCGCATGTCTCGGCACCGCCCGGCTATTCCGACAAGGCGATCGCTGCGATCGGCAGGCCTGATGTGACAGCCTCGGTGCCGGCCGAGAAGCCCGACATCATCATCGTCATGAGCGAGTCCTTCTGGGATCCGACCAAGCTGCCCGGCGTCACCATCACGCCCGATCCGATTCCCAATGTGCGGGCGCTGCGCTCGGGCTCGATGTTCTCGCCCGAATTCGGCGGCATGACCGCCAACATCGAGTTCGAGGCGCTGACCGGCTTTTCCAACGCGTTCCTGCCGGCCGGCAGCATCCCCTATCAGCAATATGTGCGCACGCCGACGCCTTCGCTCGCAACCTTCCTCAAGAGCCAGGGTTACCGGGCGCGCGCTATCCATCCCGGCACCAACTGGTTCTGGAACCGTGGCGCGGTCTATGCCGATTTCGGCTTCAACGACTTCAAATCGGAAGAGACGCTGCCGCCGATGCAAAAGCGCGGGCCGCTGGCATCGGACGCGGCGATGACCGACGAGATCATCAGCGAGGCCGACGCCAGCGACGAGCCAGTGTTCTTCTTTGCCGTCAGCCTGCAAAACCACGGCCCTTACGAGCCGAACCGCTATTACAATCCGACGCATACAGTGAAGGCGCCGATCAGCCAGTGGGCGCGCGAATCGCTGCTTAGCTACGCCGAGGGCTCAGCCGATGCCGATCGCGGCCTTGAACGCCTGGTCGAATGGGCGAAGAAACGCTCCCGTCCCACCGTGATCGCCTTTTTTGGCGACCATCTGCCGCCGCTGGGGCCGGTCTACGTCGAAACGGGTTTCCTCAAGGACAATGTCGCGCCGCGCAAGGAAGCGTCGCCCGAGGCCGCTATCGAACACCACGCGACGCCGCTGGTCATCTGGTCGAACCGCACCGGGCCGGCTGAAGATGTGGGCGCCGTCAGCCCGGCCTTCCTGCCCTATCATATCCTGAAGACGGCCGGCATCACTCATCCCTACTACACCGGCTTCCTGGGCGAGATGAGCGAGCGCTACCGTGTCGTCGACCGCAACCTGTTGCTGACGCCGGCTGGCGAGGCCACGCCCGACTGGGCGCGGCAGAAAGAGATCGACCCGGCGATCCGCGATTTCCGCCTTTTGCAGTACGATATGATGTTCGGCAAACGCAATGCGGCGCCCGACTTCTTCCCCGAAACGGTCGACAAGGTTGTCGCCCATACGAGTTGAACCGATCGATCCCGTCAGGAGCCGGCCCGACTCTCTCCGGTAAGTTTTCAATTCGTCAATTGCAGCTTCGAGAACTTGTTGGCGATCTGAAGGAACACGTTCGGCAGTTTGGTCGGATCGTTGACGGCATAGTAGTCGCTCGGATTCGAAGCACAGGCGCTGTAAAGCGCGCGGTTGGCTGCGGTGTCGGATTGCAGCACCATGGTGTAGATCTGCACGCCCTCGTTCTTCAATTGCGTGCAAACGCTTTTGGTCCAGCCGTCGACATTGCGCGCCGCGGTGATCTGGTTATCCGATCCGAAACGGCCACCCGCCAGGTAACCATAGGATGTGTAATCCGACTTTGTCGGTTCTTGTTCGCTGGCGCCATAGACGACGTTCTCGCCATCGGTGAGCAACAGTACGATTTTGCTGATGCCAGGCGTCTTCCAAGGCGCGCCATCGGTGTAGGGCGCCGCGGGCGACAGCACCCGCATGCCCCACGACAGACCCTCGGAGACATTGGTGCCTGAACCGTTCCACTCGGTCATCTCGCTTGCTGCCTTGCGCAGCTTGTCGAAATCGTCGGTCAGCGGGACGACGGGTGTGGGGCAAGCGCGGTTCGGGCCGACGGTTATGCGGGTGCCCGCCTCGGTGATGATCTCGTTGACGGGCGCGACATATTTGGCGACCTTTTCCTTGGCAGACTTGCCGGGCGTCAACAGATCGCCGAGGAGATCACTGAGATCGATGCCGAGAAGGTTGCCGTTCTGTTTGGCAAGCTTGGTCTTGTCGTAACCATCGTCGAGATAGGAATTGTTATAGTATTTATCCGAATTGCCATAGGAGGCAGATGGGGCCTGGGCAACTTGCGGATCGTCCGGCGCGAAATACGGAACGAACAGCGTGTCGGGCTTGGCGGGATCGGGCGGGGTGTCGGAAATGTTGTAGGTGCCCGGTCGCGCCTCGACGCAACCTTTCCAGCCCGTATCTGCCCCTGTAGAATCCTTCCATCCTGTCAACTTGGCGGCCGAGGCCGGATCTTTCATGAGCTGCCTGAACAGCGCCATGTGATTGGGACGCTTGCCGTCGATGACCGGGAAGTTAATGCCGTTGGTGGACGACTTGCCGTCCATGTCGATCCAGGACGGGTCGAATTCGTCACCGTCGACATTGACGGCCGTAACGAATGGAACCAGCGAGGCGCGGATCTGGCGCGTCGGCGACTTTGTCGTTTCGAGCGTGTCGAGCAATGATTTGGTCGCTGTCCTCAGCGCAGTCATACGCGCGCCGGCCATGGAGCCGGTGTTGTCCAGCACCAGAACGACCTCGAGCTGGTTGTTCGATTCGACGGCGGAGGCATCGACCTCGATGTGCTTGCTGTCGCCGAACAGGAAGGCAAAGTTCAGATTGACGTCCGCCGTGGCAACCGCCTTTGTCTTGACGAAATTGACGCCCTTGTCGACGGTTAACGTCGCCTGCGCATTGCCGAGTTCGCCGTGCCCGACGATGTTGGCCTGGAAATAGCGGTTGAAGGCATCGTTGCGGCTGATATCGAGATCGCCGAGATGCGAAGAGGCAAGGTTTGCCGCATCGAGGGCATTCTGCAGATTGCTCTTGGCCCGCATCAGGGTGGAGACATCGGTTGCGAAAGCGACAGCCGTCAGGATGACCGGCAAGCCCAGTCCCAGCACAAGCGTGAAATTGCCGCTCGTCGAGCGCCAGAATTTGTTGAGAAGCATCCTTACCCCCGGAAATGCTCGCCGCGCTTTTTGCACGGGTTATCCTGGCTTTTGTGCCTTCCATGATGAATCGACCGTTGACGGTGGGGTTTCAACTCCGCACAACCTGACATTGTGGTTAAGGCGCAGTTGCCGGAAACCACAAACTCCGGCCACCGTTGCTGCTCGTTTTTTCCTCCTGCGACACAGGAGAATGCCCGCTTGCCCTTGCGTTGTGGCCGGATTGCTTTATAGACGCCCGCAATCTGCCGGTCCTTGCTGGGGGCTGAACGGAGGGCCGGAGGTTTTTTCGAAAACCTTCGTGTGGAGCCAGAAGCGCTTCCGCCTCCCGTGTCTCCGCTCTCGACCGTCTCGTGATGCTCCTTTCTTCCCCGTGCCCTTGCTGGGTTTGCGGGTCAGAGAAGTTGCAGAGGCTTTTGCCGCCGGGAACCGGGAGAGAAACGAAGAAAGGCATAAGACATAATGGCTCTTTACGAACATGTGTTTCTTGCCCGGCAGGACCTCTCGCAGCAGCAGGTCGATGCGCTTGTCGAACAGTACAAGGGTGTCATCTCCGCGAATGGCGGGTCCGTCGGCCGGGTCGAGAACTGGGGACTGAAGTCCCTCACCTACCGGGTCAACAAGAACCGGAAGGCTTACTACACGCTGATGGACCTGAATTGCCCGGCGGCCGCGCTCAACGAGATGGAGCGCCAGATGGGCCTTTCCGAAGACGTGCTGCGCTTCCTGACCATCAAGGTCGAGGCACATGAGGAAGGCCCGTCGGCCATGATGCAGAAGCGCGAAGAGCGCTCGGAACGCGGTGGCTTCGGCGACCGTGACCGTGGCGATCGTGGTCCGCGCTCGTTCGGCGACCGCGAACGTGGCGATCGTCCGCCGCGCTCGTTCGGCGACGCCGGTGCCGATCGTGGTCCGCGCCGTCCGCGCGAAGGCTTTGAAGGGGGTGCAGAATAATGGTCGACATCAATCAGATCCCGACCCGGCGCCCGTTCCATCGCCGCCGCAAGACCTGCCCGTTCTCCGGCGCCAACGCGCCCAAGATCGACTACAAGGACGTACGTCTCCTGCAGCGCTACATTTCCGAGCGCGGCAAGATCGTGCCGTCGCGCATCACCGCCGTCAGCCAGAAGAAGCAGCGCGAACTCGCCAAGGCGATCAAGCGCGCCCGCTTCCTCGGCCTGCTGCCCTACGTGGTTCGCTAGGACTTTTAGTTCTGGCATGCGGGCGGTTCGCCGCCCGCTCTTCTCCCACGGCGACGGGCGCCGCAGGGTTGAACATCAAATCCCGGGTTGAGGTCAAACACCTCTAACTGCCGCGACAGGCAGGACAGCGACACCAGCGCCCAAGGCGCTCAAGCTTCCTGACCTGTTCCAGAGACATTCGGCGTCGATCTCATCGATCGATTGGCGCCCAACCAAAGGAACAAAATCATGGAAGTCATTCTTCTCGAACGCGTTTCCCGCCTCGGCCAGATGGGCGATACCGTCAAGGTCAAGGACGGCTTTGCCCGTAACTTCCTGCTGCCGCAGGGCAAGGCGCTGCGCGCCAACGAAGCCAACAAGAAAAAGTTCGAAGGCCAGCGCGCCCAGCTCGAAGCCCGCAACCTCGAGCGCAAATCGGAAGCCAGCCAGGTCGCCGAAAAGCTCGACGGCAAGAGCTTCGTCGCCGTTCGCTCCGCCGGTGAAACCGGGCAGCTTTACGGCTCAGTGTCGACCCGTGACATCGCCGATCTGCTGACGGCGGAAGGTTTTTCGATCAACCGCAACCAGATCTTGCTCAACCAGCCGATCAAGACCATCGGCGTCACCAATGTGGCGATCGCGCTGCATCCGGAAGTCGAGGTCACCGTCACGCTCAACATCGCCCGCACGGCTGACGAAGCCGAGCGCCAGGCCAAGGGCGAGACGCTGACCACCGCCGAAGCCATCTATGGCGACGACATCAACGACAATGCCCGGCCGGAAAACTTCTTCGACCCGAACACCGAGTTCGAGGGCGGCGAAGACAACGCCTGATCATACGTCGCAAGACGATCGGAGCCGTGCTCTGATCCCGATCGGAGCTACGCTCCGATCACTTTGCCGGCATCCAGCCATACTGGACCAACGCCCGGGCCTCGCGCCCGGGCTTTTTTATGCCAAATGGAACTTTTCGAACCCCTATATATTGTTGCAGACGCGCGTCCTTTGGCCGCGCAAATGACGCTGTGCTTTGGTTCGGCGCAAGATCCCCGATGAAAATCGATTCCGATTTTCGGGTCACGCGCCAAGACAGCCTGTCTGGCCGAGAGGGGACATTTGGTCATGAATATTCTGTTGAAGCGCGTTCTCGACCGCCTGGTGCGCACCGGCAATCTCAGGGTAACCGGTCCCAAGGGCGCGACGGTGGTTTTCGGCGACGGCAGCGGCGAACCGGTGCACATGCACATCAAGACCGCGCATGCCGAGCGCGCCATCACCTTCGATCCGATGTTGGCGGTGCCTGAAGCCTACATGGACGGCGAACTCGACATCCTCGAAGGCGGCGTGCTGGGTGTGATGCGCATCGCCTTCCAGAACATGGGCAGCGGCGGCATCGACGCCACCTGGTCGAAGGCCATCGAAGGCCTGCGCCACGCCTTCCGCCGCCTGCAGCAGATCAACACCGCCTCGCGCTCGCGCCGCAACGTGCAGCGCCACTACGATCTGTCGGGCGATCTCTACCGGCTCTTCCTCGACGAGGACATGCAGTACTCCTGCGCCTATTTCGAGCAGCCGGACATGACGCTCGACGAAGCGCAGTCCGCCAAGAAGCGCCACATCGCCGCCAAGCTCCGGCTGAAGGCCGGCCAGACGGTGCTCGACATCGGCTCCGGCTGGGGCGGACTCGGCCTCTACCTCGCCAAGGCGTTCGACGTCGACGTGCAAGGCGTGACGCTGTCGACCGAGCAGCATGGCGTCGCCACCGACAGGGCGCACGCGCAAGGGCTGGAAAGCCGCGTGCATTTCGAACTCAAGGACTACCGCGAACTCAACGAGCGTTTCGACCGTATCGTCTCGGTCGGCATGTTCGAACATGTCGGCGTCAACCACTACCGCACCTTCTTCGACAAGAGCGCGACGCTGCTCAAGCCGGATGGCGTCATGCTGTTGCACACGATCGGCCGTTCCGGCGTGCCGTGGGCGACCAGCGCCTTCATCCGTAAATACATCTTCCCCGGCGGCTACATCCCCGCGCTCTCGGAAGTCATGCCGGCGATCGAGAAGTCGGGCCTTGTCGTCACCGACGTCGAGATCCTGCGGCTCCACTATGCCGACACGCTGAAGCACTGGGGTGCGCGCTTCGCCGCCAACCGCGACAAGGCCAAGGCAATCTATGACGAGCGCTTCTGTCGGATGTGGGAGTTCTACCTGGCCGCCTCGGAAGCCGCTTTCCGCTGGCAGGACCTCGTGATCTTCCAGATCCAGATCGCCAAGAAGAACGACACGCTGCCAATGTCGCGCGACTACATGGCCAAGTGCGAGAAAGCGCTTGAGATGCGCGACATGGGGCATCGCGAAACGGCACCGGTCAAAAAGAGCCCTGCCGCCAGGCCAGTTCGGCGCCGCAAGGTTGCGGACCCGGAATAGCATTGTCGCTTGCCATTGCCGGCCCCTGCACTGAAAAAGGTCCTGTGACAGCCACGAGACCCTTTTCATGACTTATGTCTTCTATGCCGCCGCTGCTCTGGCCGAGATCGCCGGCTGCTTTTCGTTCTGGGCCTGGTGGCGATTGGAAAAGTCGCCGCTGTGGCTGCTCCCCGGTCTCGCCTCGCTCGCTCTGTTCGGCTTCCTGCTGGCGCTGGTCGACACGTCAGCCGCCGGCCGCGCCTACGCCGCCTATGGCGGCATCTACATTGCGGCGTCGCTTGGCTGGTTGTGGCTGGTGGAGGGCGTGCGCCCCGACCGCTGGGATTTTGCCGGAGCGGCGCTCTGTATTGCCGGCGCTTCGGTGATCCTTCTCGCCCCGCGGGGCGCGTGAGATGGAACTGCCGGCCCAACTTCGCCAGGGTGTCGAGCGTCTGCTCGAAAACATTCCGCTGGCGACACTGAAGCAAGCGGCAAAAACGCTGTCCGACCGTTATCGTGCCGAATTGCGCGACGGTCGTCTGCACATGGCGGAAGATCTGGCGGTGAAGGCCTATCTGGCGACGCGGTTGCCGGCGACCTATGCCGCGATCCGCGCCAGCCTCGACGCGCTGAGCGACGCCAAGCCCGACTTTCAACCCAAGAGCCTGCTCGATGTCGGGGCCGGCCCTGGTACGGTGCTTTGGGCCACGGCCGATCAGTGGCCGGATCTCGAACAGGCGGTGTTGTTCGAAGCCAGTGCCACAGTGCGCAAGGTCGGCGAGGCACTTGCCGCCGACGCGATCACCGCCCAGACCAGTTGGCTGGCCGGCGACGTCACCGTCGACCTCGCCGGCCTCAAGCCAGCCGATCTGGTGACGTGCGCCTATGTGTTGGACGAAATTGTTCCGGCATCGCTGCCGAAACTCATCGACCGGCTCTGGCGGCTCACCGCCGACACGCTGCTCATCGTCGAGCCGGGTACGCCAGCCGGATGGCAGCGCATCCTTGCCGTGCGCCAGCAGCTGATCGAGGCGGGCGCGCATGTGCTTGCCCCTTGCCCGCATCAGGCGCCCTGCCCGCTCGCCCAGCCCGACTGGTGCCATTTTTCCCGCCGCGTCGCCCGCTCGCGCCTGCACCGGCTGGCCAAGGATGCCGATGTGCCATGGGAGGACGAGAAATTCATCTATGTCGCGGCTTCCCGCGATGGACCCACCTCGCACCAGGCACGGGTTCTTGCGCCGCCGAAATCCGGCTCCGGCAAGGTTCTGCTCAAGCTCTGCCAGGAAGATGGCACCGCCGCCGAGCGCTTGTTCACCAAGCGCGACGGCGCCGATTTCAAGCTCGCCCGGCGGCTGGACTGGGGCGACAGGCTGGCTTCCGAATAGGCGGCAGTGGCGTTTGGGACCACGCCGAAGAAAAATTTCGGAGCGATGTCGAATCCGGGCTGTGCCGTTCGACCATTGGCGTTCTCGGACCTTTCGAGACGCCAAGAGTGTCAAACGGCATCAGCCAACAGGAGAAAACGCAATGAGCTATATCGCAGGATTTGTCGCCGCGGTGCCTGCCGCCAACAAGGAAGCCTATCGCAACTTTGTTGCCAAGGCGGCATCGGTGCTGAAGGAGTTCGGCACCACCCGCATGGTCGAAGGATGGGGCGATGACGTGCCCGGCGGCAAGATCACCGACTTCAGAGGTGCCGTGAAGGCAAAGTCGGATGAGGTCATCACCTTTTCGTGGCACGAATATGCGGACAAGGCGGCCGCGGACGCGGCCTATCACGCGATGATGAGCGATCCGCGCATGGCGGAGATCGGTGCGCCCATGCCCTTTGACGGCCAGCGCATGATCATCGGCGGCTTCACGCCGTTCATCGACCTGAACACGACCGGGGAGACCGGCTACATCGATGGCTCGCTGGTGCCGGTGTCGGCCGCCAACAAGCAAGCTTACTTTGCAGTGGCGGCGAAGCAGGCCGCGGTGATCAAGGAACATGGCGCAACCCGCGTCGTCGAAGCCTGGGGCGACGATGTTCCCGACGGCAAGATCACGGATTACCGTGGCGCCGTGAAAGCGACGGGCGACGAGGTGGTCGTCTATGCCTGGGTCGAATGGCCGTCGAAGCAGGTGCGCGACGAAGCCTGGAAGAAGGTGATTGCCGATCCGCGCATGTATGCCGACGCCATGCCCTACGACAACCAGCGACGGGTCCATGGCGGCTTCGCCACGATCCTCGACGCCTGAGCCCAAGAATCAAGATAAGGAAACCCAACATGCGTTACGCCTGTCTCATCTACTACCACCCCCAGACGTTGTTCGGCGGCAGCCCGCAAGCCAATGCCGCGCTTGCCGAATGCGCCGGATATGACGACGTGCTCAAGGCCAGCGGCCATTTCGTTGCCGGCGAGGCCCTCGTGCTGCCGGAAGAGGCAATGACCGTGCAGGTTCGCGACGGCAAGATGTCGTCTGTCGACGGTCCGTTCATGGAGACCAAGGAGATACTGGGCGGCATCATCGTCATTGAGGCGCGCGACCTCAATGAAGCCGTGCGCGTGGCGAGCGGCCATCCACTGGCAACGATCGGCTTTGTCGAAGTCCGCCCGGTCGTCGACTTCAGCCAGCCGCCGCCTGTGCTGTGAGCACCGCCGGCCCACGCGATGCCCTGGAGGCGGCCTACCGCACCGAGGCGCGGCGTGTGCTGGCGACCTTGATCCGCCTGCTCGGCGGTTTCGAGGCGGCGGAGGAGGCCTTGCATGAGGCCTTCACCGCTGCCGCCGAACAATGGCCGCGCCAGGGCGTGCCAGCCAATCCCTATTCCTGGCTGGTCTCGGCAGGCCGCTTCCGAACCATCGACCGCTGGCGCCGGGAAGCGCGGCTGGCCGGGGCTCTACCGGAGCTCACGGCCCTGGCCGAGCCGACACCCGAGCCAGCCCTTGCGGAAGACATCCAGGACGACGAATTGCGGCTCATTTTCGTCTGCTGCCATCCAGCGCTGACTCCGGATGCACGCATCGCTCTGACCCTGCGCGAAGTGGGTGGCTTGACCACCGAAGAGATCGCCCGCGCCTATCTGACGCCCGCACCGACCATCGCCCAGCGCATCGTGCGGGCCAAGGCCAAGATCCGTGACGAGGCGATCCCCTACGAAGTGCCCGACCGCGGTGAATTGCCGGCGCGGCTCGAGAGCGCGCTGCAGGTGATCTATCTGATCTTCAACGAGGGTTACGCGGCAACCGAAGGGCCGAACCTGACGCGGGCCGATCTCTGCGCCGAGGCGATCCGGCTCGGCCGGCTGATGGTCGAGCTGCTCGACCAGCCGGAGGCGCAAGGCCTGCTCGCCCTGATGCTGCTGCATGAGGCGCGGCGCACAACGCGGGTCGACCCTGCCGGCGATCTCGTGCTGTTGGAGGACCAGGACCGCACGCTCTGGGACCGCGCACTGATCGCCGAGGCCGACGGGCTGATCGGCCAGGCGATCGCCTCGCGCCGCATCGGACCCTATATCCTGCAGGCAGCGATTGCTTCCGTTCACGCCGAGGCGGCAGGTACGACCGAGACCGACTGGGTACAGATCGTCGCGCTTTACGACGTGCTGAGTCGCGTCGACCCTTCGCCCATTGTGGCACTCAACCGCGCTGCGGCCATAGGCATGCGCGACGGCCCGCAGGCCGGACTGGCGGCAATCGAGACGGTCATGGGACAAGGCGGCCTCGACGGCTACCATCTCGCGCATGCCGCACGGGCAGACATGCAGCGCAGGCTTGGCTTGGGTGATGCGGCAAAAACCTCCTATCGGCGGGCGCTTGAGTTGACCCGGCAACCGGCGGAACGCCGTTTCATCGAGAGGCGACTCAGTCAGCTTTGAGCCCAGTGGCTGCGCAGAGCACCATTGCTTGTTTTCCCGTTTTGTTCTCCCTATAGATGCGCTACGATCGTTCTTTCGATTCGAGTCAATCGTGATTCTTTCCACTGAAAAAACTCGGCTGTGAATCGCGGGTATCAAAGCTGATTGGACAGGCACTGGTGCAGATAAGTCAGCATGGGACTTGTCACGTTCTGATATCGAAAAGCCGGGATTTTAATCGGGGACATCATGGCAGAAGCAGCGCGAAAGTTCGGCGTCGCGGAAACACCGCTTTATCGTGAAGCGCCAAACAACATCGAGGCCGAGCAGGCGCTGCTCGGCGCCATCCTCGTCAACAACGACGCCTTCTACCGCGTCTCGGACTTCCTCAAGGCCAGCCATTTCTACGAGCCCCTGCACCGCAAGATCTTTGAGGTGGCGTCCGAGTTCATCCGCATGGGCAAGGTCGCGACGCCGATCACGCTGAAAACCTTCCTGCCGGCCGACGAGAAGGTCGGCGACATGACAATGGCGCAATATGTCGTGCGGCTGGCGGTGGAGGCCGTCACCGTCGTCAACGCCACCGATTATGGCCGCGCCATCTATGATCTTGCTACGCGCCGCGCGCTGATCACCGTCGGCGAGGACATGGTCAACATCGCTTACGACGCGCCGGTCGACATGGCACCCGGCGAACAGATCGAGGACGCCGAGCGTCGTCTGTTCGAACTGGCCGAAAACGGCCGCTACGATGGCGGGTTTGAAAGTTTTTCCGATGCGTTGAAGAACGCTGTCGACATGGCCAGTGCCGCCTATATGCGCGATGGCCACCTGTCCGGCATTGCCACCGGCCTGCGCGATCTCGACCACCGCATGGGTGGCCTGCAGCCGTCGGATTTGATCATCATCGCCGGCCGCCCAGGCATGGGCAAGACGTCGCTGGCCACCAACATCGCCTATAACATCGCTGCCGCCTACGAGCCCGCACAGCAGGCGGACGGCTCCGTCAAGGCGGCCAATGGCGGCGTCGTCGGCTTCTTCTCGCTCGAAATGTCGTCGGAGCAGCTGGCCACCCGCATCATCTCCGAGCAGACCGAGATCCCGTCGTCCAAAATCAGGCGCGGCGACCTGACCGAAGCCGATTTCGGCAAGCTCGTCGCCTACACGCAAGAGAACCACAAGCGCCCGCTCTACATCGACCAGACGGGCGGCATTTCGATTGCCCAGCTTGCAGCTCGCGCCCGCCGCCTCAAGCGCCAGCGCGGGCTGGATCTGATGGTCATCGACTATATCCAGCTGATGCAGGGTTCATCCGCCAAGGCGTCGCAGAACCGCGTCCAGGAAATCACCGAGATCACCACCGGACTGAAGGCGCTGGGCAAGGAACTCGGCGTACCGATCATCGCCCTCTCGCAGCTCTCGCGTCAGGTCGAAAGCCGCGACGACAAGCATCCTCAGCTGTCCGACTTGCGCGAATCGGGTTCTATCGAGCAGGACGCCGACGTGGTGCTGTTCGTGTACCGCGAGGAATATTACATCAAGAACAAGGAGCCGGAAAAGGGCACGCCCGAGCACCTCGCCTGGGAAACGAAGATGGTCGAGGTCCAGGGCAAGGCCGAAGTGATCATCGCCAAGCAGCGCCATGGACCGACCGGCACCGTCAGCCTTGCCTTCCAGGGCGAGTTCACCCGCTTCTCCGACCTTGCCGAGGAGCATCACCTGCCGGAAAGGTTCGAGTAGCTTTTTGACCTACCGTCGCGCTCTGTCAGGAACGCCTGACCTCCGCAATTTTCAGCCTGCGGCAACGTAATGGCCAAATCGCGCGTTCAATTCATCTGCCAGAGTTGCGGATCGGTGCATCAGCGCTGGGCCGGCAAATGCGATGCCTGCGGCGAGTGGAACACGCTGGTCGAGGAAGGCACGGCCGGCGGCATCGGCTCCGGTCCGGCCAACACGCGCAACGCCCGCAAGGGCCGCGCCGTGGTGCTGACCACGCTGTCCGGCGATATCGAGGATGCGCCGCGTATCATCTCGGGCATCGGCGAACTCGATCGCGCCACCGGCGGTGGTTTCGTGCGCGGCTCGGCGCTGCTGGTCGGCGGCGATCCTGGCATCGGCAAATCGACGCTGCTCACCCAGGCGGCGGCCGCACTGGCGTCAAAGGGCCACCGCATCGTCTATGTCTCGGGCGAAGAGGCGGTCGCGCAGATCAGGCTGCGGGCGCAACGGCTTGGTGTCGCGTCCTCTCCGGTGGAGCTTGCCGCCGAGACCAATGTCGAAGACATCCTCGCCACGATAGCCGACGGCAAGCGGCCCGACCTCGTCATCCTCGATTCGATCCAGACACTGTGGACCGACCTCGCCGATTCGGCGCCGGGCACCGTCACCCAGGTGCGCGCCGCCGCGCAGGCGATGATCCGTTATGCGAAATCCACGGGGGCGGCGATCGTGCTGGTCGGCCATGTCACCAAGGAAGGCCAGATCGCCGGGCCGCGCGTAGTCGAGCATATGGTCGACGCCGTGCTCTACTTCGAAGGCGAAGGCGGCCATCACTATCGTATCCTGCGCACGGTGAAGAACCGTTTTGGACCGACCGACGAGATCGGCGTCTTCGAAATGTCGGACAAGGGTCTGCGCGAAGTTGCCAACCCATCCGAGCTTTTTCTTGGCGAACGCCATGCGAAATCGCCGGGCGCCGCGGTTTTCGCTGGCATGGAGGGGACGAGGCCAGTGCTGGTCGAGATCCAGGCGCTGGTGGCGCCCTCCTCGCTCGGCACGCCGCGCCGCGCCGTCGTCGGCTGGGATGGCGCCCGGCTGTCGATGACCCTGGCGGTTCTCGAGGCCCATTGCGGCGTGCGCTTCGGCAGCCACGATGTCTACCTCAACGTCGCCGGCGGTTATCGCATTTCGGAGCCCGCGGCGGATTTGGCAGTGGCGGCGGCCCTGGTTTCCTCGCTCACCGGCCTTGCCCTTCCCGCCGATTGCGTCTATTTCGGCGAAATCAGCCTTTCGGGCGCCGTGAGGCCGGTTGCGCATGCGCAACAGCGCCTCAAGGAAGCCGAAAAGCTGGGTTTTGGAAGCGCGGTTCTGCCCTCGGGAAGCGGGGAACTGGCCGGGGGGATCGGAGCCGGTTCTTTCCAGCCGACCGAGCTTGCCGACCTCGTGGCACGCATAGCCGGCTCACGCCGAAGCCGCGTGGACGAGGAAGACTAGAGCATCGGACCCAAAAACCGATGCTCCGCGCTATAATGCGGCTCATGGAGTGGGGCGAAAGACATGCCGATTACGCTGCTTGACGGAATTCTCGTCGGCTTCACTCTGGTCTCGGCGATGCTCGCCATGGTTCGCGGCTTCTCTCGCGAAATCCTGTCCGTCGTCTCCTGGGCAGCGGCAGCGGCGGCGGCATTCTTCTTCTACAAGCCGGTTGTGCCTTACCTCGCGCCCTACATCGAGAATGAAAAGGTCGCTATGGCGGCCGCCGCGGGCGTGGTCTTCATCATCGCGCTGATCGTCGTGTCGGTCATCACCATGAAGCTCGCCGACTGGATCATCGATTCCAGGATCGGCGCACTCGACCGTACGCTTGGTTTCCTTTACGGCGCCGCGCGCGGCATCCTTGTCGTTGCCGTCGCGCTGCTGTTTTTCAACTGGCTGGCCGGCGCCAAGGCACCGGCCTGGGTCACGGAGGCCAAGTCGCGGCCGCTGCTCGAGCAGATCGGCGCCAAGCTCGAAAGCCTGCTGCCCGAAGACCCGGAAAACGCCATCCTGAAGAAGCTCAATCCGAATCAGCCGGCCGTCGAGACGCCCGCGGCTCCGGACGCACCGGCGGCCGATGCTCCGTCAGGTGGCGACGATGCCAACGCGCCGGCACCCGACGACAACGATGCTGAAACACCGCCGGCGGACAACGCCCCGGCCAATCCGGCGCCGGCTGCACCGGCAAACTGACGCCGGAAATGGGCGCTGGGAATTGACGATGGTGTGAATGGCTGCACGGCGCGCGTTGCTTTCGACGCGAACCCGCATTATATGGCGATTTTAGCGGAGCTTAAGATGGCAGACGCAGACGACGTGCTTTCCGCCGAGGCCGACGACCATTTCCACGACGAATGCGGCGTGTTCGGCATTTTCGGCCGGCAAGATGCCGCGGCCATCGTCACATTGGGCCTGCATGCGCTCCAGCATCGCGGCCAGGAAGCGGCCGGCATCGTTTCCTATGACGGCAGCCAGTTCCATGTCGAACGCCATGTCGGCCTGATCGGCGACACCTTCACCAAGCAGCGCGTCATCGACAGCCTGCAAGGCAACCGCGCCATCGGCCACACGCGCTACGCCACCACCGGCGGCGCCGGCATGCGCAACATCCAGCCCTTCTTCGCCGAATTGGCCGATGGCGGCTTCGCCGTCGCCCACAACGGCAATCTGACCAACGCCATGACCGTGCAGCGGGCGCTGCAGAAGCAAGGCGCGATCTTCTCCTCCACCTCCGACACCGAGACGCTTTTGCACCTCGTCGCCACCAGCAAGGAGCGCGATTTGAACTCGCGTTTCATCGATGCGGTGCGGCAGGTCGAGGGTGCCTTCTCGCTGGTCGCGATGACGGCCAAGAAGATGATCGGCTGCCGCGACCCGCTCGGCATCCGCCCGCTGGTGCTGGGCGATCTCGATGGCGCCTGGATCCTGGCTTCCGAAACCTGCGCTCTCGACATCATCGGTGCGCGTTTCGTGCGCGACCTGAAGCCCGGCGAGATGGTCGTCGTCACGTCCAAGGGCATTGAAAGCCTGTTCCCCTTCGAGCCGCAGAAGACCCGCTTCTGCATCTTCGAATATGTCTATTTCGCGCGGCCTGATTCCTCGGTCGAAGGCCGCAACGTTTATGAGGTGCGCAAGCGCATCGGCGCCGAGCTGGCGCTCGAAAGCCCGGTCGAGGCCGACATTGTCGTGCCGGTGCCGGATTCGGGCACGCCGGCGGCGATCGGCTTTAGCCAGGCGGCCGGCATTCCCTTCGAACTCGGCATCATCCGCAACCATTATGTCGGCCGCACCTTCATCCAGCCCGGCGATTCGATCCGCCACATGGGCGTCAAGCTGAAGCACAATGCCAACCGCCGTATGATCGAGGGCAAGCGCGTGGTGCTGGTCGACGACAGTATCGTACGCGGCACCACCAGCCAGAAGATCGTGCAGATGGTGCGCGACGCCGGTGCCAAGGAAGTGCATATGCGCATCGCCTCGCCGCCGACACGCGCCTCCTGCTTCTACGGCGTCGACACGCCGGAGAAGTCGAAGCTTCTGGCATCACGCATGTCTGTGGAAGAAATGGCCGAGTTCATCCGCGTCGATTCGCTCGGCTTCCTGACCATCGACGGGCTTTACCGCGCCGTGGGCGAGGCCAGCCGCGACAACGATCAGCCGCAATTCTGCGACGCCTGCTTCACCGGCCAGTACCCGACCCGCCTGCTCGACTTCGAAGGCCACGACAATGTGCGCACGCTGTCGCTGCTGGCGACGAGCGGGACGTAGGATTGCCGGACGGTCATTTGTTTTCGCCAGTTTGCCCCCCTCTGTCCTGCCGGACATCTCCCCCTCAAGGGGGGAGATTGGCCCACGTCGGGCCTAGCGCCAATTCTGCGCCGTTCGCAATTGGCGAAAGCATTGCGTTTGGTCGATCTCCCCCCTTGAGGGGGAGATGCCCGGTAGGGCAGAGGGGGGTGTTTCACGCCGACCGTACGGAAACTCTCGCATGACCCTCGACCTTACCGGCCGCGTTGCGGTCGTTACCGGCGCCTCGCGCGGCATCGGCTACTTCATCGCCAAGGAATTGGCTGCCGCCGGCGCGCATGTCGTCGCTGTGGCGCGCACTGTCGGCGGCCTGGAAGAGCTTGACGATCAGATCAAGGCAGCCGGCGGCCAGGCGACACTGGTGCCGCTCGACCTCGCCGACATGGCCGGCATCGACCGGCTGGGCGGCGCCATCCACGAGCGCTGGGGCAAGCTCGACATTCTCGTCGCCAATGCCGGCGTGCTCGGCGTCATCTCGCCGATCGGCCATGTCGAAGCAAAAACCTTCGAGAAGGTGATGACCATCAACGTCACCTCGACATGGCGGCTGATCCGCTCAGTCGACCCGCTGCTGCGGCTCTCCGATGCCGGCCGGGCCATCATCCTGTCCTCCAATGCGGCGCACTCGGCCCGCGCGTTCTGGGCGCCCTACGCGGCATCCAAAGCGGCGGTCGAGACTATGATGCGCTCCTGGGCGCATGAGACACAGAGCCTGCCGCTCAGGGTCAACGCCGCCGACCCCGGCGCCACCCGCACCGCCATGCGGGCGCAGGCGGTACCGGGCGAGGATCCCGAAACGCTGCCGCACCCCTCCGAGATCGCCAAACGCATCGTGCCGCTGGCCAGCCCGGACCTGAAAGAGACAGGTTTGATCTTCCAGGCCAAGCACAATCGCTTCGTCGCCTATCGCCAGCCGGAATAAAACTTGATTGCGAGATGGATTAAATAGGCCTCCGGCAACGTTTCTTCTGACGTAACCGGTCGAAACGGAGGACACCATGCGCAGACTGCTTCTCGCCACCGCCGCTACCCTGATCGCAGCCGCGGGCGCCGCCTATTCGCAAGACGCAACGATGAGCTTCTTCGTCACCAGCGTCGGGTCCGGCAAGGGAGCCGATCTCGGCGGCCTCAAGGGCGCCGACGCGCATTGCGCCTCGCTGGCGGAGGCCGCCGGCGTCACCGGCAAGACCTGGGCCGCCTATCTGTCGACCAGCGACACCGATGCGCGCGACCGCATCGGCAAGGGGCCGTGGGTGAACGCCAAGGGCGTCAAGATCGCCGACGACGTCGCCTCGCTGCACAGCGACGCCAACGGCATCACCAAGCAGACGGCGCTGAACGAGAAGGGCGAAGTGGTCAACGGCCGCGGCGACACGCCGAACCGCCACGACATGCTGACCGGCTCCAAACCCGACGGCACCAAGATCGCCGACCAGACCTGTGGCGACTGGACGATGAGCGGTGCCGAGGGGGCCGCGATGATGGGTCATCACGACCGTACCGGCCTTGACGATTCGGCGGCCGCCAAATCCTGGAATTCCTCGCATGCCTCGCGCGGCGGCTGCAGCCAAGAGGCGCTGAAGGGCACCGGAGGCGATGGCCTGTTCTATTGTTTTGCCACCAACTGAGCCGATTGGTCTTCGAAATTTGGGCTGGAATCCGCCGTCACATCACGCGGCTGTGATGTGACGGCGGAAGGCTGATCCGCGGTCATGCTTTCGTCATTTCCGTGGAGTTGGTAGGATCGCATCGACTCCCACAACAAGCGCCCAACTGGCAGAGGAAATCCCCATGGCTACGACCGCAGCAGCGTTGGTCTGGTATCTGGTAATCGCCGGCCCGCAGGGAGGCATGGTCGTGCTGCCCAGCACCTTCGACAAGCGCGAACAGTGTACCGCCGCCATCACCGAATATCAGAAGCAGCCGACACCGGCCGGCTGGTCGGTGCAATGCGTGCCGAGCGCCTCGCCCTTCACCGACGAGGGTGACGCCGAAGAACCGTCAGCGCAGTAGTGAGCGTAATCTCCCCCCTTGAGGGGGAGATGGCCGGCAGGCCAGAGGGGGTCGCCGCGCGTGGAGCGCCGGCATTCTCTTTTCAACGTAGGAGGTCGCGCCCCGTCATTCCGACCCCCTCTGTCGCCTTCGGCGACATCTCCCCCTCGAGGGGGGAGATCCTCAGCGCTGAGCTGAAACCGTCAGTTCCGGCTTCTGGCTGATGGTCTGGAACACCACGCAATAGCGCTCGGTCAGCTTCAGCAGCGAGTCTATCCGCCCCTGCGGTTCATCGGTGTCGAGGTTGAAATTGAGCCGGATGGCGCGAAAGCCGACCGGCGCATCTTTTGCCACACCGAGCGTGCCGCGAAAATCGAGATCGCCTTCGGCTTCCACCGTGGCGGCGCCGAGCTTGAACTCAAGCGCCGTCGCCACTGCCTTCAGCGTCACCCCGGCGCAGGCCGCCAAGGCCTCCAGCAGCATGTCGCCCGAGCAGAGTTCAAGGCCTGAGCCGCCGGTTGCCGGATGCAGACCGGCAATGGCGAGCGCCCTGCCCGTCTCGACCTTGCAGGCGACCGACTGGTCGTCGATCGAGCCCTTGGCGCGAAGCGTGATCAAGGCTTGCGAAGCGTCGTCGCGATAGGCCTGCTTCAGCGGCGCCTGCATGGCCTTCAGTTCGGTCGCATCCATCCGCTCTCCCCTTTCGTCGACTGTTCCCAGCACCGGCATAACGCCGTCCGGCCGAGATTTGCGCCGATCACCATGGCAAGGCAATGCCATTCATCCTTGCCGCAAGGGCCGGCCGCCACCGCACAATATCCCAAATGGGACATTGACGGACAAGGCTCCAAAAACGTCTGATCCGGGCAAGTCGTCACTCCATTTTTCCGGCGGTTCCCAGATGCCCCGTACCCTCTCGACAAAGCCTAGGCAGGATGGGTTTCGCGCGCCCGGCGAATTCGAGCCCAAATCAGGCTGCTGGCTGATCTGGCCGGAGCGGCCGGACACCTGGCGCCTCGGCGCCAAGCCGGCGCAGAAGCTGTTCGTCGATGTCGCCGCGGCGATCGCGCAGAGCGAGCCGGTGACCGTGGCGGCGTCCGCTCGCCAATGGCAGAATGCCCGGGCGCGATTGCCAGGCAATGTGCGCGTCGTGGAAATGTCCACCAACGATTCCTGGCTGCGCGACAGCGGTCCCAATTTCGTCGTCAACGACCATGGCGATGTGCGTGGCGTCGATTGGATCTTCAACGCCTATGGCGGTTTTGACGGCGGCCTCTACGTGCCATGGGACCTGGATGACCTGGCGGCGCAAAAGGTGCTCGAGATCGAGAACATGGATCGCTACCGGGCGCCGCTGATCGCCGAGGGTGGCGGATTGCAGTGCGACGGCCAGGGCACGCTCATCACGACGGAGCAATGCCTGCTCAACCGAAATCGCAACGCCCATCTCGGCAAGGCTGAGGTGGAGCGGCAGCTTGGCGACTATCTCGGTGTCGACACCATCATCTGGCTGCCACGCGGCTTAGCCTTCGACGAGACCGACGGCCATGTCGACGACGTCTGCTGCTTCGTGCGCCCCGGCGTCGTCGTGCTGAGCTGGACCGACAATCGGGAAGATCCACAATATGAGATCGTGCGGGAAGCCGAGGACGTGTTGCGTTCGGCCCGTGACGCGCGCGGTCGTGCGCTCGAGGTCCATCGACTGCCGCATCCCTTGCCGATCGAGATGACGCTTGAAGAAAGCGACAGCGTGGACCGGCTCGATTCGACCTGGGCGCGACCGGCCGGAAACCGGATCGCGGCGAGCTACATCAACTACTATCCGGGCAACAGCGTCGTCGTCGTACCGCAGTTCGGCTGCGATCTCGACGTGACTGCCAAGCAGAAGCTGGCCGCGCTGTTTCCCGACCACAGAATAGTCGGCATCGAAAATTCCCGCGAGATCTTGCTGGGCGGCGGCAATGTCGCCTGCATCACCTTGCCGGTCTATGCCCCGCAACGACGTTGACGGACGACGGATGCCGAAAACCGGCAGCGAAAAGGAGAACACTGATGCGCGCTCTGATCTTCTCAACCCTGCTTGCCGGGCTTGCTTGCGGCATCTGCGCCGGTACGGCCTCGGCGGACGAGGAAAAAATCGTCAACGTCTACAACTGGTCCGACTACATCGCGCCGGACACAGCCGAGAAATTCGAGAAGGAGACGGGCATCAAGGTTCGCTATGATGTTTATGACGGCAACGAGGTCCTCGAAACAAAGCTGCTCACCGGCGGCTCCGGGTATGACGTGGTCTACCCCTCAGCCTATCCGTTCCTGAAGAACCAGGTGACGGCGGGGGCTTTCCTGGAACTCGACAAAGCGAAACTTGCAAACCACTCGAAGATCGATCCGCAAGCCCTCTCGCTGATCGCGGGCGCCGACCCGCGGAACCTGCATGCCGTGCCCTACATGGCCGTCACCGACGGCATCGGCTACAACGTCGCGGCGGTCAAGCAGCGGCTACCGGACGCACCGACGGATTCCTTCGCCATGGTTTTCGACGTCGAAATGGTCTCGAAACTCTCCGATTGCGGCGTGGCCATGATCGACGCTCCCGCCGAAGTCATTCCGATGGCGATGAACTACCTTCACATCAACCCAAATCGACCAGCCCCGACGACCTCGCCAAGGTCGAGGACCTGATGGGCAAGGTGCGACCCTACACCCGCTATTTCCACTCGTCGAAATACATCAACGACCTGGCGAACGGCGACATCTGTGTCGTATTGGGCTGGTCGGGCGACATACTTCAGGCAAGGACCCGCGCCGCCGAATCCGCCAAGAAGCTGGAGATCGCCTATTCCATTCCCAGGGAAGGCACGCTCATCAACTTCGATACGATGGCGGTGCCGAAGGACGCGCCGCATCCCGAAAACGCCCAGGCCTGGATCAACTTCAATTTGCGGCCCGATATCGCCGCGGCCAATTCCAGCTATGTCTCCTACGCCAACGCGATACCGGACTCGTTGCCGCTGATGGACAAGGCGATAGCCAGCGATCCCGGCGTCTTTCCGCCCGATGCCGTCAAGGCCAAGTTGTTCGTGGTGGACAACAACGACGCAAAGTGGCTGCGATCACAAAACCGCATGTGGACGCGCATCGTCACGGGACAATAGAGCAATCCCAGGAAAAGTGCGTACCGGTTTTCCGTCCGGAATTGCGTCAAAAGAAGATAGGGCCGGCGCGGAAGTCGTCAGCCCTGGACGACGTCGCGGATGGTCGCCAGCAGCTCGACCTGGGAGTGCACGCCAAGCTTGCGATAGATCTGCTTGATGTGGTTGCGGACGGTACCGGGCGAGATAGCGAGGCTTCGCGAAATTGTCTTGGCGTTGCCGCCACCAACCAGATGCCGTGCGATCTCGCTCTCTCGGCTGCTCAGCCGCGATCGCCCCTCACCGATTGCGGCGCCCTTGTCCCGGGAGCGGCACAGATGAAGCAGCCTTTGCAGAATGAGCCTCGTCGCGCTGCTTGCCGCGCAAGCCATCGCCAGATCCTGCTCGCCAAAGGCCGGCGCCCCGTTTCGCCTGAGAAAGGTGACATAGCCGGCGGTCAGCCTGTCGAGATTGAACACACCAGTGATCTCGTCGAAGCTGTCGGAGGGACCATAGAATTCGCGATAATAGGGTGTGCGCCGGAAGTCGCCATTGCGCAGAGCCGATAGCGGCAACAGAAAATCCTGCCTTGTGCTGGCGAACCTCTGGAAGAAGGGATCCTGGCGATAGATGTGGGCGTCGTAGTCGCGGTTCCAGCGATCGGGGCCGGCATCGTCTATAGTCAGGGACGTGATATCGCGATGGTAGAAGCCGACATAGACGCGGTCGGAGCCAACCAGCCCGCTCGCCGCCGCCGTGAAGCGAGCCGACAACTCTTCGGGCGTCGCAGCCATTGCCGCAGCGGCCACGCCGTCGCTCCAGCGCCCAAACTGATCGAGAGAAACGTTCGACTGCATTCCGGCTCACCCTAGCGCAAGCCGTTGCAAGTTCAAAATAGCCATTTCCTTTGACTTCGATCATCTCGGCCATACCTATGCGGGAGTCGTTCTCGCGGAGCCACCATGCCGGTCAAGCTGAAACTGATCTTCCTTATCCTGCCAATGCTTGCCGCCCTGGCGCAGCCCGTCCTGGCTGAAACGGCGGAGCGACCGGGCCCCTCGGGCGGCGTGCTGTCCCTGCTGCCGCCGCCGCAGATCACCAACCATTCGATCACCCTCGCCGGGCGCAAGCTGGATTATCAGGCCAAGGCCGCCACCCTGTCGTTGCTTTCCGGCAAGGGCGACGTCACGGCGGAGATCTTCTATGTCGCTTACACGCTGGAGCCACCGGCAAGCGCGACCAAAGATCCGCAGCGGCCGATTACCTTCGTGTTCAACGGCGGCCCTGGAGCAGCGTCCGCCTATCTGCATATCGGCGCACTCGGTCCGCGTATAATCGCGACGGGAGCCGACGGCGAATTTCTGCCTTCACCGCAAAGGCTTATCGACAATCCGGACAGCTGGCTCGACATGACCGATCTGGTCTTCGTCGATCCGGTGGGAACCGGATATAGCCGCGAGGCACCGGGCCAGGACACGCACGACTTCTGGGGCGTCAATCAGGATGCCAGCTCGATAGGCGCCTTCATCCGGCTCTATCTCGCGCAGAACGGCCGCACCGGGTCGCCGCTGTTCCTTGCCGGCGAAAGCTATGGCGGCTTCCGCGCGGCGCTGCTCGCCAGGACATTGCAGGAAGATATCGGCATCAGTCCGAACGGCATCGTGCTGATCTCGTCGGCGCTGGAGTTCACGCTGGTGCAGCCCGACGAATTCGAGCCGCTGCATTGGGCGCTCGAACTGCCTTCCCTGGCGGCGGTGCGCCTACGCGCCGAAGGCGTCAGCGGCGATGCGTTGCGGGAGAAGCTGGCCGAAGTCGAACATTATGCGCTGGGCGATTACCTTACGGCGCTCACCAGCGGACTAGAGCAAGGCAGGCGACTGGCCAGCCAACGCGTGGCTGACATCACCGGCCTGCCGCTCGACCTCGTGCAGCGGAACTCCGCCCGCATCCCGACCGGCCTGTTCGCAAGGGAGTTCGCCCGTGCCAGCGGCAAAGTGCTCAGCCCATATGACGCCATGATCGGCACGGCCGATATCGCGCCCGAGAGCGCCCGCATCGCCGGCGCGGATCCGGTGCTAGACCGCAGCGTGCCGGCGTTGACGTCGGCTTTCGTCGGCTACGTCAGCGACGAACTGAATTTCCGCACCGATGTCAGCTATCGGCTGCTCAATGGCGAAATCAGCCACAATTGGGACTACGGGACCAGCGCCTCACGACAAGGTTATGCCGGGGTGATGGACGATCTGCAGCGGGCACGCTCGCTGAACCCTTCGCTCGGCGTCGTGATCGTCAACGGCTACACCGACCTGGTCACGCCATACCTCGCCTCGCGCTATCTGGTGAATCAGATCCCGTCGCTCGCCAATGCCAAGCCTATCCGCCTCGATGTCGTCGAGGGCGGACACATGATGTATTTCAGGTCCGACGGCCGGCGCGCCCTGAAAGAGGCCGCTTCGGAGCTTTACCAGGCGACGCAGTAAGCTTTGCGACGGTGCGGCTCGCCATGGAACGCCTGCGCCAACATAAGCACGGGGCTGGCGTAGCGCTGCACCGACTTTCGCCCGTATAGCTTGGTGCCGAGGGAGCTGAATTCCCAGGTCCCTTGTGTTGCTCCTCACAGCATCTCTGCCGCTCCGGCAATTTTGGTCCCACGCGCCTTATGGCCGATATCGCCATTCTCGAAACACGCGAGCGGGTTCTTGTCGGCATCCTGCTGACCGGTGCGGCCTATTTGCTGTTTTCGACGCAGGATGCTTCGATCAAGCTGCTGGTCGTCGGCATGAGCGTCTGGCAGATCATGTTCTTCCGCAGCATCACCATTCTGGGCGCCTGCGCGGCGATCGGCGGCCGACAGCTGTTTGCCGACACGGCGCGCTCGCCGATCGTGCGGCCGATGCTGGTGCGGAGCGCCTTCACGCTTGCCGCCTGGCTCTGCTACTACAACGCCGCGCGCAGCCTGCAGTTGGCCGAACTGACCACCGTCTACTATGCGGCGCCAATCATCGTCACCGTGCTTTCGGTGGTGATGCTTGGCGAAAAGGTGCCGATGTTGCGCTGGCTGGCGGTGCTGATCGGCTTTGCCGGCGTGTTCGTCGCTTGCGACCCAACCCATCTCGGCCTGTCCGTGCCGGTGCTGCTGGTGCTGGCGGCCGCCTTTTTGTGGGGCATCGCCATCGTGCTCTTGCGCAAGACCGCCCTTGCCGAGCGCTCGATGATCCAGCTCCTTCTCAACAATTTCTATTTCCTGGTGTTCGCAGCGGGGCCGGCGCTGCTCTGGTGGCAGACGCCCGACTGGGCTCAATTGCTGCTCGTTGCCAGCGTCGGTGCGCTCGGCGGCCTTGCGCAATATCTTCTCTTCGAGGGCATGAAGCGCACACCGGCCTCGGTCCTCGCACCGCTCGAATACACCTCGCTGTTGTGGGCATTCGCGCTCGGCTTTGCGATCTGGGGCGACGTGCCGCGCCGCGAAGTCTTCCTGGGTGCGGCCCTGATCATCGCTGCCGGCCTGCTGATCGTCGGCACCGAGCATTTTCGTAAGCGGCTATGATGTGGATCACCATCACTGCTGACGCCACGATGTCAGGACTGAACGGCGTAGGCTGGCTGCATGACTGACATTGCAGCCGCCACCGACACCGCCGCGGAGCGCACGCTTGGCATCATCCTGGTGTCGTCGTCGGCCGCCGTCTTCGGCCTGACCGGCGTTCTGACAAAGTCGATCCATGCCGACCCGCTGACCATCATCTGCTGGCGCGGCTTTGTCGGTGCGATCCTGATCAGCCTCTACGTGTTATGGCGCCGCCGCCGCTCCGGCAACCGCGAAACGCTGCGCCTTGGCTGGCGCGGCTGGCTGCTGGCGGTGGAGGGGGCGCTGGCCAGCATCGCCTTCATCTCGGCGTTCAAGTTCACCTTCGTCGCCAATGTCGCCGTCATCTATGCCACAGCGCCTTTCGTCACCGCGCTGCTGGCCTGGATTTTGACCCGCGAGCCGTTCCGACTGCAGACGATGGTCGCCGCCGCCGTGTCGCTGTGCGGCGTGACGATCATGGTCTGGTCCGGCTTCGGCAGCGGCAATCTGTTCGGCGACGGACTGGCGCTGCTGATGACCATCGGCAGCGGCCTCTACATGATCATGGTGCGCGCTTTCCGCGACACGCCCGTGGTGTGGGCCGGTGCGGTTTCGGCTTTCCTGTTGTTCGTGCTCGGCTGGTTCGTCACCGATCCGCTGGCGGTTTCGCCAAGGGATGCCGTTCTGCTCGCCACTTTCGGCGCGTCCTTCGCACTCTCCTCGATCCTGTGGACGGAGGGCGCGCGGCTCATCCCGCCCGCCGAATCCGGGCTGCTCGGCTCGGCGGAAGTGCCGTTCGCGATCCTGTTTGCCTTCCTGTTCCTGGGCGAGATTGCGCCGGCCGCCAGTATGATCGGCGGCGCCATCGTGTTGTGCGCGGTGTTTGCCCATGCGGGGCGGGATTGGCTGATGACCCGCTCGCAACGCATGGCGTCAAATATTTCTTAAAAAAATGACACAGTCACGGAACCATCATCGTGGTCAGGCATTATTGGTGCGACGGGCCATCCCCAAGTCCCCCCAAACCCCTCGGCCCGTCCTACTCTCAAGCCGACCGTAAGGTCGGCTTTTTCTTTGGCGTTCAGCCAGCCGACAAGGCAAGGTTGCCGCGGAGCAGCGTCGCCAGGTCGCCCGCCGGACCATCGGCGCCGGCGCGCAGCCGGATCGCGAATTCAGCCATCGGAACCTGCGGCAGGCCAAGCTCGCGCGGCGCCTCGACAATGCCGGAATGGGCAAAGCGGGCCGTTCGCAGCGTCAATGCGACACCGGCGTTCACCGCCGTGCGCAGGCCAGCCAGACTGGCGCTGCCGGCGGCGATTCGGTAGCGGCGTCCGGACGCATCGAGCGCGGCAAGTGCCGCTTCGCGAAAACCGCAATAGGGATCGAGCAGCGCCAGCGGCAGTTCCTCCTGCCGCGAGGCCAGCCCTTTCTGCGAACACAGCCATATCATCGGCTCGCGCAGCACGCCGACCTCGTCCGAAGCCGCAGCCTGACGCATGACGATTGCCAGATCGAGGCCGCCAGACTGCAGCGCCTGCGCAAGTTCGGCGGAACGGCCGACCCGCAGTTCAATCCTGACGAGCGGATGACTGACGGCGAAGGCACGCAGCAGGTCCGGCAGGCCGCTGTCGGCGAAATCCTGTGTGGTGCCGATGGCGACACGTCCGGCAGCCCGCGCGCCCTTCAGCGCCAGCCAGGCCTCGCGATGGGCGGCAAGGATGCGCCTGGCATGGCCGACGAGGTCCTCACCGGCCGGCGTCAGGCCGCGCCCCCGCCCTTGCGGCGCCAGAAGCGGCTCGCCGACGATTTCCTCCAGCCGCTGCATCTGGGCGGTCACCGCCGAGGCCGAACGGCCGACGCTAGAAGCCGCCTGGGCGAGTGAGCCACTGTCGACGAAAGCAAGGAAAGTCCTGAGCAGATCGGGATCGAGCGTTTCCATAATTCGATTATGTCGAATCTTCAGTTGAAAACAATTCGATTTTTTTGATCCAATGATGATGACATGATCCTTCCCAACGGCGATCAGACGCCGCTCGAACCAAGGAGAAGCAAAATGCCCATCATCACCGTCAACGTCACCGGCAAGCCTGACGCGGCTCTGTCCGCTCGCATCGCAAAGGAGGTTACCGAAATCACCGCCATGCAGCTGCGCAAGGATCCGACGATCACCGCGGTTGCGGTATCCTATATCGATCCGCAGCACTGGTTCGCCGGCGGCAAGTCGCTGGCCGAGCACGGCACCAATACGTTCTGGCTCGATATCAAGGTGGTCGACGGCACCAACACCAAGGTTGAGTTGGAAGCCTATCTCAAGGCGATCTTCGATGCGTTCGGCCGCCTGCTTGGCGGCGTGCACGAGGAAAGCTATGCCTTCGTGCATGAAGTGCCGGCGGCGGCCTATGGCTATGGCGGCAAGACGCAGGAGTTTCGGTTTATCAGCGGACGGTTGAAGGCGGCGTAAGCAGGCCGCCTCACCTTCCCCACAAGGGGGAACGAAAAAGGTCCGCATTGACGTTGCTCCCACATCGTCTAGGTTCTGGCCGAAGCGGCCGCAAAAGAGCCGAGATGATAAAATCGTTGGGAGAGACGCGGCATGGTCCTGACACTGGCGCTGCTTGCGGGTCTTGTTCTGGCCTGGCTGCTGATCGGCGTGGTGGAAAAATTCCGCCTCGGCCTGCGCTTCACCCAGGCGCTGCTCTATGTGCCGTTCAAGCTCGGCTACCGGATAGCCGACACCCGCATCAAGATTGCTCGCAGGGCGCAGGCCCCCGTCATCTACGTCATCTCGCATCAATCGCGTTTTGAACCGGCGCTGATGCTGTCGCTGCTGCCGGACGATACACTTCACATACTCGACGAGGTCTCGGCGCGGTCGCCCTGGCTCGAACCGTGGCGCGAACTCGGCCGCACCATCGCCTTCAATGCAGAACATGTCTTCGTCAGCCGCCGGCTGGTGCGTGTACTCAAAGGCAAAGGCCGGCTCGCCGTCTATCTGCCGGATGCGGTCGAGCCCGACATCAAGACGTTCCGGCTGTTTCGTGCCGTCACCCGCATCGCGATGCAGGCCGACGCCAGCATCGTGCCGATCTTCGTCGGCGGCGCGCGCAGCCTGCCGGTGTCGTTGACGCCGGCGGACAAGGCACCACGGCACTGGTTTCCGCAGCTGTCGATCAGCGTGCTGGAGCCGATGACCATCGCCGAACTGGTGGCGCGCAACCCCGACCAGGCCTCGAACACCAATGCGTTGTTCGACCGTGTCGCCGAAGCCCGGCTTTTCGGCACTAACCTCGATCGCGGCCTGTTCCTGGCCATGCGCGATGCCGCCGATCGGGTCGGCGCTTCGCACACGATCATCGAGGACGTCATCTCCGGCGCGATGAGCTACCGCAAGATGTTCATCGGTGCCCGCGTCCTGGGCCGCCGGTTCGAGGCGATCACGGCGCCGGGCGAAGCGGTCGCGCTCATGCTGCCGAACGCCAATGGGATCGTGCTGTCGCTCACCGGACTTCTGTCGGCCGGCCGGGTGGCGGCGATGATCAACTACACGGCCGGGCCGGCGAGCGTCACCGCTGCCGTGCGCACCGCGGTGATAAGGACCATGATTTCCTCCCGCGCGTTCGTCGAGAAGGCCGGCCTTGCCGATATCGTCGCGGCGGTCGAAAAGGGTGGCGCCAAGCTGCTCTGGCTGGAGGATGTGCGGGAGAGCGTCACCGCGCTGGACAAGCTCGCCGCCGCCTTGCTGTGGCGGTGGCCGCTCCAACGGCAGAATGCGGCCAAGCCGGCGGTGATCCTGTTCACCTCGGGTTCGGAAGGCACGCCCAAGGCGGTGATCCTTTCGCACAAAAACCTGCTGGCCAACGCCATGCAGGCCGAGGCACGCATCACTATCT
Source organism: Mesorhizobium sp. M0621 (assembly GCF_040320745.1). Classification (NCBI taxonomy): domain Bacteria; kingdom Pseudomonadati; phylum Pseudomonadota; class Alphaproteobacteria; order Hyphomicrobiales; family Phyllobacteriaceae; genus Mesorhizobium; species Mesorhizobium sp. M0621. The sequence goes on from NZ_JAMYQF010000044.1 coordinate 55,244, forward strand.
CGCCCGCCGATATCCTGCTCAACGTGCTGCCGGTGTTCCACTCGTTCGGGCTGACGGGTGGCACCATCCTGCCGCTGGTCACCGGCGTAAGATTGTTCCTCTACCCCTCACCGCTGCACTACAAGATCATCCCCGAGGTCGCACGCAAGGTGAAACCGACCATCATGTTCGGCACCGACACGTTCCTCGCCAACTATGCGCGCACCGCCAAGGACGGCGATTTTTCCAGCCTGCGTTTCGTCGTCGCCGGCGCCGAGGCGGTGAAGCCGGAAACCCGCCGCGTCTATCGCGAGCGCTTCCAGGCGGAGATCATCGAGGGATTCGGACTGACCGAGGCAGCACCCGTGGTTGCCGTCAACACCGCAATCCATGGCCGCGACGGCACCGTCGGCCGGTTGTTGCCGGCCATGCGCATGAAGCTCGAACCGGTCGAGGGCATCTCCGACGCCGGTCAATTGTGGCTCGACGGACCGAACCTGATGATGGGCTACATGACTGCGGACCGTCCCGGCGAGCTGCAGCCGCTGACCGGCTGGCATGACACCGGTGACATCGTCGCCGTCGACCGCGAAGGTTTCATCACCATTCGCGGCCGCGCCAAACGCTTCGCCAAGATCGCCGGCGAGATGGTATCTCTGGGTGCGGTCGAGATGCTGGTGCAGTCGCTATGGCCAGAAGAACGCCATGCGGCTGTGGCCGTGCCGGACAAGCGGCGCGGCGAACGCATCGTGCTGGTCACCACCGCCGACGACGCCAATCCCGACGAGCTGCGCAAATTCGGCAAACAGGCGGGTGCCGCCGAACTGATGGTGCCGAACGACATCGTCAAGGTCGAGGAAATCCCGGTGCTGGGATCCGGTAAGACCGACTATGTGTCGACGAGAAAGCTGGCGATCGACAGGCTGGGGCTCGGCGTCGCGGCGTAGCGTCTCCTCCTTCTTCCGAACCGGACCGGCGGGCGCGAATGTGGCGTTCACCGCCACGTTTTTGTCTGATCGACGATTTATTGGTGAGAGACCATTCACCACCACCAGCAGCGAGGCACGGAGGTCTTGAGTGGCAAAAATACTTGTCACCGGGGGAACGGGGCATCTCGGCCGCGATCTCGTGCCGGCGCTGAACGAGGCCGGCCATATCGTCCGGCTGCTCGTCAGAAAAGCCGGGCAAGACGACTCCGTCGAATGGGCCATTGGCGATCTCGCGACCGGCGAAGGCATCGATGAGGCTCTTGGCGGCGTCGACACGGTCATCCATGCCGCGACGCTCTCGCCGATCGCCAGGCGCGGTATGAGGCCGATCGATTTCTTCTCCAGCCCGGCAAGCGTCGATATCGAGGGCACGCGGCACTTGCTTGCCGCGTCGCAGCGTGCCGGTGTCGGTCACTTCATCTTCGTTTCGATCGTCGGCCTCGAATTCAGCGGCCTGCCCTATGCCCGGGTGAAACTGGCGGGCGAACAGCTTGTGAGAGAGTCCCCGCTGCCGTGGTCAGTCATTCGCGCGACGCCGTTCTATTACCTGCTGGCGCAGATGCTGGGTGGGTTGAAATGGCTGCCGGTCTGGCCCTTGCCAACCTCGCCCTCAAATCCCGTCGATACGCGCGACGTAGGCTCCTATCTGGCAGAGGCGGCCGGCGACGGGAAACGTGGGGTATGGCCGGAGATCGGCGGCCCCGAAACAATGCCATTCTCAACCTTCGCGCGGCAGTATTGCCAAGCGCTTGGGATCAAGCGTTTCATCCTGCCGCTGCCGTTCAGCCGGAAGATGAGCCGCAGCATGGGGTTGGTCGAAACCGGCGAACGGCGCGGAGAACGGACGTGGAGGGCGTGGCTTTCCGAACAAAGCCAGAGCGCGCGATCCGCCAAGGCTGCCTGATCGTCTGTTGCGAATCTCATGCAATGCCCGACGGAGCCAGGAGCAGCCATGAAACCGCCATGAGCGCTTCGCTTGCGCCCGGAGCGATTTGTTGCTGCAAGGGCTCAAGCCCAGGACTCGACCCCGGGGCTCAACCTATGTCCGAAGGCGGCACCTTCTCGCCCTCTCGCTTGGCGCGCTTGGAATAGGCGCGCACACTGAACGGCAGGAAGATCAGGTAGCCGGCGACCGAGGCCGTCAGCGTGTACCAGGGATAGGTCATCAGCAAGAGCACGTAGAGCACGACACCAAGGATGATCGGCAACACCCTGTCGCCCGGGATTCTCAGGCTCTTGCCGGAATAGACCGGCAACCGGCTGACCAGCAGGAAGGCGACCAGGATGGTGAAGCCGGTGGCGACGAAGGCGGCTGGACGACTGGGCTCCAGCCCTGTGCGCAGGAAATAGAGATAGAGCGGCAGCATCACCAGCACGGCGCCGGCCGGCGCCGGCACGCCGACGAAATATTCGGACTGCCATAGGGGGCGATCGGCCTTGTCGTCGTCGAGCACGTTGAAACGGGCGAGCCGCAGCCCGCAGGCGATGGCGAACAGAAGTGCAGCGATCCAGCCCGGCGAGCCGGCACGGTCGAGCAGGAAGGCATAGAGCACCAGAGCAGGTGCCACGCCGAAATTGACGATGTCGGCCAGCGAATCCATCTGGGCGCCGAATTTCGAGGTCGCCTTCAGCATCCGCGCCAGGCGGCCGTCAATGCCGTCGAGGAAGGCCGCCAGCAGCACCATCACCACCGCCGGCTCGAAGCGGCCTTCGAAGCCGAAGCGGATGCCGGACAGGCCGGCGCAGATGGCCAGCACCGTGACCAGATTGGGCAGCACCATACGCATCGGGATTTCGCGGATGCGCGGACCGCCGCTGGCATGGGCCTCGAACTTTTTGTATTGCGTGCCCACGGTCAGGAAATCCGAACAAGAGGCGTGCCGGCGACACCGCCGAATTCGGCCAGCACCGTTTCGCCGCCGACCGCCGTCTGGCCAACGGCAACACGCGGCGTGGCGGCCAGCGGCAGGAACACATCGACACGCGAGCCGAAGCGGATCAGGCCGAAGCGCTCGCCGATGGCGATCGAGCCGCCGGCCTCGGCCCAGCAGACGATGCGGCGCGCCACCAGGCCGGCGATCTGCACAGCCGCAACCGTGCCGTTGGGGCTCTCGATGACCAGGCCGTTGCGCTCGTTCTCGGTGCTGGCCTTGTCGAGTTCGGCATTGAGGAATTTTCCCGGCCGATGCTCGATCTTGGTGATGCGCCCGCGTACGGGAGCGCGGTTCACATGGCAGGAAAACACGTTCATGAACACGGAGATACGGGTCATTTCGACATTGCCGAGACCAAGCTCGCGCGGCGGCACGGCCGGCCCGACCGCAGAGATGATGCCGTCTGCGGGGCTGACCACGAGGTGGTCGTCGACCGGCGTGACGCGCTCGGGATCGCGGAAGAAATAGACGCACCAGGCCGTCAGGATAAGGCCGATCCAGAACAGGATCGAGGAGAAATAGCCGAGGAAAAGCGTCGCCGCGCCAAAGGCCGCGATAAAGGGATAGCCTTCGCGATGGATCGGTACGAACGCGTTCTTGACCGTATCGACAAGGCTCATCGGGTAAAAACGGGCTCCGTTTCAATTGCGGCCTCAATAGCCGAAAGCCCCCCTCGCCGCAACGCAACAATCGGCAAGGCATTGATTGCAGCCGCTCCTCGGCCTCAGTCGTTGTTGACAGCGCCCTGACCTGACCGGGAAAAACCCATTGCCCCCGGGAAAACCCATTGCCATTGTCGGGGCGAGCCATCCTCGCCCGTCCTTGAAGAGATGGCGCTTGCATCGATCCAGCCAAGGTAGGCGAAGCGCCCGTGAGCCGATCCGAGGAGCCAGCAATGCCGTCGAAAAAATCAGCAGCCACCCAAGCGCATCTCCTGACCGCCGGCCTCGCCTTCGGCGAATCGCCGCGTTGGCACGACGGACAGCTCTGGCTCTGCAACTGGGGCACCGGCGAGATCATCGCCGGCGATGCCGACGGCAACCGCGAGATTGTGCTCACCGTGCCGGCTGTCTTGCCCTATTCCATCGACTGGTTGCCGGATGGCCGCCTGCTCGTGATCTCAGGCCGCGAGGGCTTGCTGCTGCGGCAGGAAGCAGATGGCACACTCGTTACCCACGCCGATCTGCGTGACCTGTCGAAAAGCCCTTGGAACGAGATCGTCGTCGACGGGCGCGGCAATATCTATGTCAATGGTGGCGGACCGACGCCGGCGCCGGGCGAGCATTTCGGCCCCGGCACCATCGTGCTGATCACGCCGGACGGCGCGGTCCGGCAAGTGGCGGAAAACATCGCCTTTGCCAATGGTATGGCGGTAACCCCGGACAACAAGACGCTCATCGTCGCCGAGTCCCATGCCAATCGACTAACCGCCTTCGACATCGCCGCCGACGGCAGTCTCGCCAACCGGCGCGTCTGGGCCGATCTCGACGGCTATCCCGACGGCATCTGCCTCGATGCCGAGGGGGCGATCTGGTACGCGGATGTGCCCAACAAGCATTGCGTGCGGGTGCTCGAAGGCGGTGAAGTGTTGCAAACGGTCGCTGTCGATCGCGGCTGCTTTGCCTGCATGCTGGGCGGCGCCGACAGGAAAACACTGTTCATTCTCGCCGCCGAATGGCGTGGCTTCGAGCACATGGTCAGTGATGCCCGCACCGGCCAGGTGCTCAGCGTGGAAGCGCCGGCACCTGGCGTCGGCTGGCCCGGCTAAAGCCCGGGAACCCGCTGATAGTTGGCGATGTCGGCCCGAACACCAAGCCGGGCGATCGTCTCCTGTGGGTTGAAGGCGATACGCTCGTGCGCCGCCTTGACGATCGGCACGACGTTGTCGACGGCCGCCTGGCTCTCCCATTCGACGATGGTGACGAGGTTGAATTCGCCCGGCCCCGAGAATTGCTCGAGCAGGAAATCCTGCACGAAGCCCTGCTGCCGGCGCAGCAATTCATGCGTTGTCCGGACCTTGGCGAGTATCTCCTCGCGAGCGGCGGCCGGGACGACGAATTTGTCCACCCTGAACACGCTGCCACCGTTAACATTCTGACTTGTCTTGCTCATTTCGATAATTCCGTTCTTGGACCATGTTATTTTCGGGCTCCAAGAACGGCCTACAATCTCAACTTAAGTTGAGGTCAAGCGGATTTTTTTCCTTCTCCCCTTGTGGGAGAAGGTGGATCGGCGCGCAGCGCCGAGACGGTTGAGGGGTGGGTGACGGATCTCCGTCCTTGCCAAGCTGGAACACCCCTCATCCGACCTCGCTTCGCGAGGCCACCTTCTCCCACAAGGAGATCTTTGCACAGAAGCCGATCAGTGATTCTGTTGTGAGGTTGGAGCAGGGAGATTCGCGATGGTGGATCGTGTTC